>NZ_PUUH01000001.1:0-82848 GCF_002968355.1 Spiroplasma sp. ChiS
TTCTGTTTTCTAGGAGATTTTATTTGATTTAGAGACATTAAGTTGTACAAAACTGAATAAGAAATTTTTATTTTTTCATTTTCAAGTAATTTTTCTTTAAAATGTATAAAATTAAAATCAATATATTTAGTTTTGTAAAGATTAAGAATATTTTCACAAATTTCTGGTTTTGTTTTGTTATATGCTGTTCTACCACGTGAATGATGGGCAAAGGAAGTCATATTTTGTGTATCATAAATTTTCATTAATTGTTCAATTCTACGAATAGAATGTATAAAATTAAAATCAATATATTTAGTTTTGTAAAGATTAAGAATATTTTCACAAATTTCTGGTTTTGTTTTGTTATATGCTGTTCTACCACGTGAATGATGGGCAAAGGAAGTCATATTTTGTGTATCATAAATTTTCATTAATTGTTCAATTCTACGAATAGACAAATCTAAAATTTTAGCAGCACGTTTTTTTGTTATTTCATTATTAATAACTTTTCCAATAGTTTTATATTTATGTTTTTCTGTCATTGTTAATTTTCTTTCCATAGTTATCACCAAATTAATAATATAAATAATTGCGAAATTTTTGCTAGATAACTATTACGAAATTATCACAAGATAATGATAATTTTTAATAAAAAGAATTGACTTTTGTCTCAAACCAATATAAAATTTATAAGCGTATATTGTGAAAAGTGAGGTTAATAATTAATGGCATTAAAAGAAAAAGAATTTGGGCATTACGCTAAAAGAATTGATTACACAAAAGTAAGTGGGAATTTAGATTTACCAAACTTAATTGAAATTCAAACTGAAACATATGATTGATTCAAAAAAACAGGGATTAGCGAAGTGTTCCGGGAGGTATTTCCGATTGTTGGGCATGAAGGAAATATTGTTTTAGAGATGTTAGATTGAGAATTTAGAGAGTCACGAAGAACAATTTCTCAAGCAAAAGATGAGTCAAAAATTTTTGAAGCACCAATTTATTCAAATTTAAAATTAACAATTAATTCAAAAGATGTAGAAGTTGAAAAAGCAATTGTTAAGGGAGAACCCGAATTAATTAAAGCGTGAATTGAAGAACGTGTTGGACATATGATTACAATTTTAAAAAAAACTACTGATGTTATTTATTATGATATTCATTCTGGCGATGAAATAGCAACATGTACAGTAACAATTAAAGAAAGATTAGATGATAAACTAATTGTTGATATTACAATTGAAAAAGAAGGTGAAGTCTTTTTTGGTGATTTTCCACTAATGACAAGAAAAGGAACTTTTATTGTTAATGGTTCAGAAAAAGTTGTTGTTTCACAATTAGTTCGCTCACCCGGAGCATATTATAAAATTGATTTAAATCGTAAAAATGGAGAAAATGTTTATTATGTTGATTTAATTCCGTCACGAGGAACATGGTTAGAATTTGAATCAGATCATAAAAAAATTAAAGTTGGAAAAGAAGAAAAATTTGAGAATGTTTTTTATGTAAAAATAGATAAATCTAGAAAAGTATCGGTTGCTAATTTCTTAACAGCGTTAGGAATTATTAAAGAATATGCCCTAGATATTTTTGGCGATAATAAATTAGTAAAAAGTACTTACGAATTAGATCCTTATACAGGTGATATTTTATATGACCAAAGTATTGCTGTTCAAGAAATTTATAAAAAAATTCGTTCAGGAGAAACGGCAACACCAGATGGTGCGACAAAATATTTATATGGATTATTATTTGATAAACGTAAATATGATTTAACAAAAGCAGGACGTTTTAAATTAATTCAAAAATTATCAGTTGAAAACCGAATTTATAACAAAATATTAGCTGAAGACATTAAAGATGTAAATGGTAAAGTTGTTTTTACCGAAGGAACTTTAATGGATAAAGAATCTATTAACAAGTTAAAAGGAATTTTAAAAGCAGGTGCTTGTTTACAAGAAGTTAAATTTAGTGATGAAATTATTTGTTCTAATAAAATTCAAAAAATTAAAGTATATGTTGATAATGAAGTTCGTTCTCGTGTGGCAAATATTATTGGAATTGATCCTAATGCAACTGATGAATATGTAACAGTTCCTGATGTCTTGGCAACATTTTCATATTTATTAAATTTAACAGATGGAATTGGGGAAGTTGATGATATTGATCATTTAGGAAATCGTCGTGTCCGAACAATTGGGGAATTATTACAAAATCAATTTCGAATTGGATTACTAAGAATTGAAAAAAATGTTAAAGAAAAAATGTCAACTTCAAATTTATTTAAAATGAAACCTTCAAATATTATTAATAATAAACCATTATCAGCGATTATTGGGGAATTTTTCAATTTATCACAGTTATCACAATTTATGGATCAAACAAATCCTTTAGCTGAATTAACAAATAAACGTCGATTAACAGCCCTAGGGCCAGGAGGACTATCAAGAGAACGTGCTGGATTAGAAGTCCGAGATGTTCACTACTCACATTATGGTCGTATTTGTCCAATTGAAACACCAGAAGGACCAAATATTGGATTAATTAATAACTTAGCAACATATGCCAAAATTAATTCATATGGTTTTATTGAAACACCATATCGCCGTGTTATTGGTTGCAAAGTTACCATGGAAAATGATTATTTAACAGCGGATGAAGAAAAAAATTATGTTGTTGCACAAGCTAATATTCGTTTAAGTGATAAGGGTGAAATTTTAGATGAACAAGTGGTTGCACGTTTCCAAGGAGAAAATATTATTGCCGGACGAAATGATGTTGACTATGTTGATGTTTCACCAAAACAAATTGTTTCAATTGCAACAAGTTGTATTCCATTTTTAGAAAATGATGATGCCAATCGTGCTTTGATGGGAGCCAATATGCAACGACAAGCAATTCCTTTAATTGCGCCAAATTCACCATATGTAGGAACAGGAGTTGAATATGCTGCTGCTCGTGACTCGGGATTAGCAATTGTTTCACAATATGATGGAATTATTGATTTTGTTGATGCAACAAGAATTGTTTTAAAAACAAAAGAAGGGTTAAAAAATTATAATTTAGACACTTTTGTTCGTAGTAACCAAGGGACATCATTAACTCATGTGCCATTAGTGCGTCAAGGACAAAAAGTTGAAAAAGGACAGGTTTTAGCTGATGGGCCATCAATTGATAAAGGGGAACTAGCCTTAGGACAAAATGTGGTAGTTGCTTTTACAACATGAAATGGTTACAACTATGAAGATGCTATTATTGTTTCAGAACGCTTAGTATCAGAAGATGTTTTTACATCAATTCATATTGAAGAATATACAATTGAACGTCGTCAAACAAAACAAGGGCCAGAAGAAATTACGCGTGAGATTCCTAATATTTCTGAAAATGCACGCAAATTTTTAGATGATGATGGATTAGTTATTATTGGGACAGAAGTTAAACCAGGTGATATTTTAGTTGGAAAAGTAACACCAAAAGGACAAACCCAATTATCACCAGAAGATAAATTATTGCAAGCAATTTTTGGTGAGAAATCAAAAAATGTTAAAGATAATTCATTACGAGTTCCAAATGGTGGTGAAGGAATTATTCAAGCAATTAAACGCTTTCCACGAGAAAAATATGAAGTATCAGCTGATGTTTTAGAAGTTATTAAGATTTATATTGTTCAAAAACGAAAAATCCAAGAAGGAGATAAAATGGCTGGTCGTCATGGAAACAAAGGGGTTATTTCGAAAATTTTACCATTGGAAGATATGCCACATATGGAAGATGGAACACCAGTTGATATTATGTTAAATCCATTGGGGGTACCATCACGGATGAATATTGGACAGGTGTTAGAAATTCACTTAGGAATGGCAGCAAAAAAGTTGGGACAAAAAATTTCAACGCCTGTTTTTGATGGAATGATAAATGAAGAATTAATTGAAATTATGGATAAAGCAGGAATGAAAAACTTTGGGAAAGAAGTTTTAATTGATGGTCGAACAGGTGAAAAATTTGATAATCCAGTTTCGGTAGGAGTAATGTATATGTTGAAATTATCACACATGGTTGATGATAAATTACATGCGCGAAATGTCGGACCATATTCATTAATTACGCAACAACCATTAGGAGGAAAAGCTCAAAATGGGGGACAGCGTTTTGGAGAAATGGAAGTATGAGCATTAGAAGCTTATGGTGCAGCCCATACATTGCGTGAAATTTTAACAATTAAGTCTGATGATATTAAAGGAAGAACACGTGCATATGAATCAATTGTTAAAGATAAAAAGATTCCAGAACCAGGGATTCCAGAATCATTTAATGTCCTAACTCGTGAAATCCAAGGGTTAGGATTTAATATTCATATGATTGATGAAAAAGGAAATATTAAAAATATTAAGAGTTATGATGAAGCAGATTATGTTGATGAAGATTTATTAACAGATTGTGATGAATTTGAAGATGAATTTGATATTGATAATTTTATTTTAAGTACTAATCGTGAACCACAAAAAAAAGAACATTTAGAGGACTTTGTTAAAGTTGAAGATAGTTTTGATTTGGTAGATAACTTAGATGATAATGAACTTGATGACATTGACAATGAGATTGATGAAATTAATGATCAAGATGAATTAGATTAAGGGGGAAGAAAAAAATGATTGAAAATAATGAAAAAAATAATCGTATGATTAAAATCGGCTTAGCAAACCCCGATGATATTCGCAGTTGGTCATTTGGGGAAGTAAAAAAACCAGAAACAATTAATTATAAAACATTAAAACCAGAACGTGATGGATTATTTGATGAAAAGATTTTTGGCCCAACCAAGAATTTTGAGTGTGCTTGTGGGAAGTACAAAAAATCAAAAAATAAGGGAAAAATTTGTGAACGTTGTGGTGTAGAAATTACTGAAGCGATTGTTCGTCGTGAACGAATGGGACATATTGAATTAGAAGAACCAGTGACACATATTTGAATGTTAAAAGCAGCACCAAGTCGGATTGCTTTAATTTTAGATATGAAGACAAAAGAACTTGAAGAAGTTGTTTACTTTGTTTCATATATTGTGTTAGATGCTGGTGATGCAAAATCATTAAAACAAAAAATGGTATTAGATTTAGGAAATGCTAAAACATCAGCCCAAACACGTCAACGATTAACAAAAACATTACGTGAAATTTTGGATACACTAGAACCTGACACAATTGCTTATGAAGTGGGAGAAACAATGATTGAAGATTTAAAAAATACTTCGTTACCATTTTCAATGGATGAATGTGCCCAATTCATTAATCGCCATACTAATGCACGCTTTGGAATTGGCGCAGAAGCGGTGGAAGTATTATTAAAAAACTTAAACATTGATGATGAAATTGAAAAAATTAAGCAAGATTTAAAAGATAAAAAAACACAATTGGATCAAAATAAATTAATGAAACGTTTAGAAGTTTTAGATTCGTTAAAAAAATCAGGTTCACGACCAGAATGAATGATCTTACGAGCAGTACCAGTAATTCCGCCTGATATTCGCCCAATTATTCAATTAGATGGTGGTCGTTTTACAACATCAGAGATTAATGATTTATATCGTCGAATTATTATTCGAAATGAACGATTAAAAAAAGTTAAAGCAATGGGAGCACCAAGTGTTATTGTTAATAATGAAAAAAGGATGCTACAAGAAGCCGTTGATGCTTTATTAGATAATGAACGCAAAGCGCGACCAGTAACTGGAAAAGATAAACGCCCATTAAAATCATTAACAAGTATTTTAAAAGGGAAACAAGGTCGTTTCCGTCAAAATTTATTAGGGAAACGAGTTGACTATTCAGGACGTTCAGTTATTGCAATTGGTCCTGACTTAAAAATGTATCAATGTGGATTACCACGTGATATGGCTATTACATTATTTAAACCATTTGTTATTAGCAAATTAGTTAAAGATGGTTTAGCAGCAAATATTAAAGTTGCGGAAAAACTAATTTTAAATCAAGACGATAAAGTATGAGAAGTTTTAGAAGAAGTTATTAAAAGTCGGCCAGTGTTATTAAACCGTGCACCAACTTTACACCGATTAGGAATTCAAGCATTTGAGCCAAAATTAGTAAAGGGGAAAGCAATTAGATTACATCCATTAGTAACAACTGCTTTTAATGCTGATTTTGATGGTGACCAAATGGCGGTTCATGTACCAATTACAGAAGAAGCAGTTGCTGAAGCACGAAGTTTAATGTTAGGAAGTCGAAATATTTTAGGTCCAAAAGATGGTAAGCCAATTGTTACACCAACCCAAGATATGGTTTTAGGGAATTACTATTTAACCTATGAAGAAAAAGGACAATTAGGAGAAGGAACAATCTTTAAAGATTTAAATGAAGCTGTTATTGCATATGAAACTGGAGCTGTCGCTTTGCATGCTTTAGTTCTCATCCCTGTTGCTGGTTTTGTAAATAAAAAATTCAATTCAGAACAAATGAAAGATTATATTATTACAACACCAGGAAAAATTATTTTTAATCAAATTTTTAAAGAAGAGTTTCCATACTTAAATGAACCTAATATTGAAAATTTAACAGCATTACCAGCGCGCTCATTAATTAAAGACAATGTTAACTTGGTTGAATACTTAGCTACTTGAAAAGTTAATTCACCGTTTAAGAAAAAAGATTTATCAAATATTATTGATCGCTACTTTAAACAATATGGAGCTAATAAGACGGCTGAAATGTTAGATAACATGAAAAACCTTGGTTTCAAATATTCAGGGAAATCGGGTGTAACAGTATCAGCAGGCGATGTTAAAGTATACGACAAAAAAAACGAAGAATTTAAAGCGGCAGATCAAAAAGTAAAAGAAATTAATGATTACTTTAAAATGGGAATGTTAACAAGTCGTGAAAAACAACACCGTATTATTAGTGTTTGATCAAAAGTTAAAGATAACATTCAAACTGAACTAGAACATGTTTTACGTGAAGACCCAAAAAATCCAATCTTTATGATGGCCGATTCAGGTGCACGGGGAAATGTCTCAAACTTTACCCAATTAGTTGGGATGCGGGGATTAATGAATAATCCAAAAGGAGATATTATTGAATTACCAATTAAGTCTTCTTTCCGTGAAGGCTTAACAGTGTCAGAATTCTTTATTTCAACCCATGGGGCGCGAAAAGGAATGGCGGATGTTGCTTTAAAAACAGCTGACTCGGGATATTTAACAAGACGATTAGTTGATGTTTCGCAAGAAATTATTATTACAATGAAGGACTGTAATGCTCGTCGTGGTTTTGTTGTATCAGATATTATTGAACAAAAACATGCTAATATTATTGTGCCATTATTTGACCGCTTAGTTGGTCGCTATAATTTAAAAGATATTAAATTAAAAAATGGTGAAGTTATTCTTGCTAATACATTATTGAGCGAAGAAGATAGTAGAAAAATTGTTGATAATGATATTAAGGAAGTTATTATTCGTTCTGTTTTAACTTGTGAAGCAGAAAAAGGTGTTTGTCAACGTTGTTATGGAAAAAACCTTGCAACAGGAATGGAAGTTGAAATTGGTGAAGCAGTTGGTACAATCGCTGCGCAATCAATTGGTGAACCAGGGACACAGTTAACAATGCGAACATTCCATACTGGTGGTGTGGCTGGGGGAACTGATATTACCCAAGGGTTACCACGGATTAAAGAATTATTAGATGTAACCACACCAAAAGGATCAATTGCTGTTATTTCTGAAATTGATGGAAAAATTAGTGACATTCGTGAAGAAGGTGGAATTCATACAATTTATGTTAAATCAGATAGTGATGAACGAAAATATAAAACACAATATAATGCTGTTTTAAGAATCAAAATTGGTGATAAAGTTGTTCGTGGTCAAAAATTGACTGAAGGTTCAATTAAAATTAAAGAATTATTAGAAGTTGCCAAAATTGAAGATGTTCATAATTATATTTTAAAAGAAGTGCAACGAGTTTACCGTTTACAAGGAATTGAAATTTCTGATAAATATATTGAAATTATTATTAAACAAATGTTGAATAAAGTTAAAATTATTGATGCTGGTGATACTGAATTATTACCAGGGGAAATTGTAACGGTTAAACGTTATCGCAATGAAACAATTAACGCTGTTCGTTCAATGAAAAAACCGCCAACGGCAAAACATGTTATTTTTGGAATTAAAAAAGCGCCATTAGAATCTGAATCATTCTTATCATCAGCGTCATTCCAAGATACAACACGAGTATTAGTTAAAGCAATTATTAAAGGCAAAGTTGATTGTTTAGAAGGATTAAAAGAAAACATTATGTTAGGACATTTAATTCCAGCTGGAACAGGGTTAAAAAATCCAAAAGATATTATTACGGCCGGAATTGCAGCGAAAGCTGAAGAATATTAAAAAGACCATATGGTCTTTTTTTCTTGGGAATATTGCGGATAAATATTGACTTAAATTTTTTTTTTATGTAATATTATATATGGATTGTATTCTTTGATACACTCGGGTATGTGAAACAGAAAGGAGAAAGTTTAATGCCAACAATTAATCAATTAGTGCGTAAACCACGTAAAGATAAAGTGTGAAAAACAAAAGCTCCTGCTTTAAACAGAGGGCTAAACTCTTTACAAAAAAAACCTACTAATGTTAAGGCACCACAAAAAAGAGGTGTTTGTACAAGGGTTGCAACAATGACTCCAAAAAAACCGAACTCAGCATTACGAAAATATGCTCGTGTTCGTTTAACAAACGGAATGGAAGTAACAGCATATATTCCTGGTGAAGGACATAACTTACAAGAACATAGTGTTGTATTAATCCGTGGGGGAAGGGTTAAAGACTTACCAGGGGTTCGTTACCATATTATTCGTGGTACTTTAGATACTGCTGGGGTTAATAAACGCCAACAAGGAAGATCATTATATGGAACAAAAAGACCAAAAGCTACAAAAGCTTAATTAAACAGAAAGGAGGATTATTACGATGCGTAAACACCAAGCAGAAAAAAGAGATGTTTTACCAGATCCAATTTATAGTTCAAAATTAGTAACGCGTGCAATTAATAAAATTATGATTGATGGAAAAAGAGGAGTTGCTCAAACAATTTTATATGGAGCATTTGATATTGTTAAAGAAAAAACAAAGACTGAACCGTTAGAAATTTTTAATAAAGCAATTGAAAATATTACTCCACATTTAGAGTTAAAAGTTCGCCGAATTGGAGGATCTAATTACCAAGTTCCAATCGAAGTAAATGAAGAGCGGAAAGTTACATTAGGATTAAGATGATTAATTAATTATGCAAGATTACGTAATGAAAAAAGTATGATTGATCGTTTAGCAAATGAAATTATTGATGCTTCAAATGGAATTGGGGGAGCAGTTAAGAAAAAAGATGATACTCATAAAATGGCGGAAGCTAATAAGGCTTTTGCTCATTATCGTTGATAAAAAATAGAAAGGAAAAGAAAAATGGCAAGAGAATATTCTCTAGAAAATACGAGAAATATTGGAATTATGGCACATATTGATGCTGGAAAAACAACAACAACAGAACGCATCTTGTTCCATACTGGTAAAATTCATAAAATTGGTGAAACCCATGATGGAGCTAGTCAAATGGATTGAATGGCTCAAGAACAAGAACGTGGAATTACAATTACTTCTGCAGCAACAACGGCGTTTTGAAAAAATATGCGTTTAAATATTATTGATACTCCAGGACACGTTGATTTTACTGTTGAAGTAGAAAGATCATTACGAGTATTAGATGGGGCAGTTGCTGTCCTTGATGGGCAATCAGGAGTTGAACCCCAAACAGAAACGGTTTGACGTCAAGCAACAACTTATGGTGTACCACGGATTGTCTTTGTTAATAAAATGGATAAAATTGGAGCTGACTTTTTATACTCAGTAAAAACAATTCATGACCGTTTACAAGCTAATGCCCATCCAGTTCAAATTCCAATTGGAGCTGAAGATCAGTTTACAGGAATTATTGATATCGTTGAACGAAAAGCTTATCATTATGATGGCGCAGCAGCAAACGAAGAAGCAAAAGAAATTCCAATTCCAGATGATTTAAAAGACTTAGTTGAAGAATACCGTATGAAATTGATTGAAGCAGCGGTTAACTTTAATGAAGAGTTAATGTTAAAATACTTGGATGGGAATGATATTTCGATTCCAGAAATTAAAAGTGCAATTCGTGATGCAACATTAACTGGTGATTTTTTCCCAGTCTTTTGTGGAAGTGCTTTTAAAAACAAAGGAGTTAAATTAATGCTGGATGGGGTAATTGATTATTTACCTTCACCACTTGATATTCCATCAATTAAAGGTGTTCTAGAAGATGGAACCGAAGTTGAACGTCATGCTGACGATAGTGAACCATTTTCAGCGTTAGCATTTAAAATTATGACAGACCCATTTGTTGGAAAATTAACATTCTTTCGTGTTTACTCAGGAGTGTTAAAAAAAGGAAGTTCTGTTTTAAACTCAACAAAAGATAAAACAGAGCGCATTGGTCGTTTGCTAAAAATGCATGCTAATAATCGTGAAGAAATTGAAGCAGTGTATGCTGGTGATATTGCAGCAGCAGTTGGTTTAAAATTAACAACAACGGGAGATACACTTTGTGATGAGAAAAACGAAGTCATCTTAGAATCAATGGTTTTCCCAGAACCAGTTATTAACTTAGCTTTAGAACCAAAAACAAAAGCTGACCAAGAAAAAATGAGTTTAGCATTACAAAAATTAGCAGAAGAAGATCCAACTTTCCGAACATGAACAGATGAAGAAACAGGACAGACAATTATTGCTGGAATGGGTGAGTTACACTTGGATATTTTAGTTGACCGAATGAAACGTGAATTTAAAGTGGAAACCAATGTTGGAGCACCGCAAGTCTCATATCGTGAAACATTTAAAGATAGTGCTGAAGTGGAAGGAAAATACATTAAACAATCAGGAGGACGTGGACAATACGGACACGTATGAATCAAGTTTGAACCAAATCATGATAAAGGATTTGAGTTTGTTGATGCAATTGTTGGTGGAAAAATTCCAAAAGAATTCATTGGTTCAGTTAAAAAAGGATTAGAAGAATCAATGCAAACAGGAAAATTAGCAGGATATCCAATGATTGATATTAAATCAACGTTATATGATGGGTCATACCATGATGTCGATTCATCACAAATGGCTTATGAGTTTGCTGCTAGTTTAGCATTAAAAGAAGCAGCTAAAAAATGTAAACCAGTTATTTTAGAACCAATTATGGCTGTTGAAGTTACTGTTCCAGAAGAATACTATGGGGATGTAATGGGAAACTTATCTTCACGTCGTGGTCAAATCGAAGGAAATGATCAACGTGGAAATGCCCAAGTTGTAAAGGCAAAAGTTCCATTATCAGAAATGTTTGGATATGCAACTGACTTACGAAGTTTTACCCAAGGACGTGGAACTTATACAATGTTGTTTTCACATTACCAAGAAGCGCCAAAGTCAATTACTGAAGAAATTATTAAAAAAATAGGAAAATCAACAGACTAATTATTACAAAATGGTTTAATCTACCATTACTAAAAAAAGATTGCAAAGTAAAAAGAATTAATTTACAATAGTTATGACATTTGTCTATTAATTAAAAATATAGGAGGAAAAGATTAAAATGGCAAAACAAAAATTTTATAGAAGTTTACCACACGTAAATGCTGGAACAATTGGTCACGTTGACCATGGTAAAACTACTTTAACAGCAGCTATTACAACTGTATTAGCTAAAAAAGGATTTGCAGAAGCCCAAAAATATGACAATATTGATAAAGCTCCTGAAGAAAAAGAGCGTGGAATTACAATTAATACTTCACACGTTGAATATCGTACTGATAAAAGACACTATGCGCATGTGGACTGTCCAGGACATGCCGATTATGTTAAAAACATGATTACTGGTGCTGCGCAAATGGATGGTGCAATTTTAGTTGTTGCGGCAACAGATGGTCCAATGCCTCAAACAAGAGAGCATATCTTATTATCAAGACAAGTTGGTGTACCAAAAATGGTTGTTTTCTTAAACAAATGTGATATGATGGATGGCGATACTGAAATGATGGATTTAATCGAAATGGAAGTTAGAGATCTATTAAGTGAATATGGTTTTGATGGAGAAAAAACACCAGTTATTAGAGGTTCAGCCTTAAAAGCTCTTGAAGGTGATGCTCAATGAGAAGAAAAAATTATGGAATTAATGGATGCAATTGATAAATGAATTCCTGAACCAGAAAGAGATACTGCAAAACCATTTATGATGCCAGTTGAAGATGTTTTCACAATTACAGGTCGTGGAACAGTGGCAACAGGTCGTGTTGAACGTGGAATTGTTAAAGTTAATGAAGAAGTTGAAATTGTTGGATTAAAAAGCGAAACTAAAAAAGTTGTTGCAACAGGTTTAGAAATGTTTAGAAAATTATTAGATGATGCTAAAGCTGGAGATAATGTTGGGGTTTTATTACGTGGAGTTGATCGTAGTGATGTTGAACGTGGACAAGTTATTGCTAAACCAGGTTCAGTTAAACCACATAAAGAATTTAAAGCACAAGTTTATGTTTTAACAAAAGAAGAAGGTGGACGTCATACACCATTCTTCGGAAACTACCGTCCACAATTTTACTTCCGTACAACTGATGTTACAGGTTCGATTAAATTACCAAGTGGTGTTGAAATGGTTATGCCAGGGGATAATGTTGAGATGACAGTTGCTTTAATTGCCCCAGTTGCAATTGAAGAAGGAACAAAATTCTCAATTCGTGAAGGTGGACGTACAATTGGTGCCGGAACAGTTGTTTCAATTAGTAAATAATAACATTAAAAAATAACTCGCTTTGAGTTATTTTTTTATTAATAGAATTAATCTCGTTTTTATATTTTTTTCTTATATAATATTAAGTAAGTTCTGAAAGGAGTACTAACAATGGGATATAATCCAACAGTTAATAATGCAGAAGTTCCAGCAACAAGTAGTTTTTGAGGAAAATTCTTTGTATACATTTCATTTATTTTAATTATCCCAATTTTCTTATTTATTTTATTAAGAAATAATTTAATTAGAAATAAAGAAAAAATTGAAGAAACAGCTTCTGATATTGATGTTCAATTAAAACGAAGAGTTGATATGTTAACAAAATTAATTGATAGCACAAAACAATATATGAAATATGAAAAAGATACTTTATCAGCAGTTGTAGAACTGCGTAGTCAAGCAAATAAAAACTTAAATGTTAAGGAATTAGATCAAATTAATAATGCTGTTACAAGCCAAGTAGGTAAAATTAATGTATTATTAGAAAATTATCCAGATTTAAAAGCTAATAACAGTGTAATTCAATTACAAGCAGGAATTAGAGATTGTGAAGATAATATTGCAGCTGCACGACGTTTTTATAATTCAGCAGTTCGTGACTTTAATGCTAGTTTAAAAACATGGCCATCAAATGTTACGGCAAGTTCATTAAAATTAAGTACATTCTTATACTTTGAAGCTAATGTTGCTGACCGCCAAGATGTTAAAATAGATTTAGGCCAATAATTATTTTGGTTTAATTCTATTTTTTAATTAATTAAAAAAATATAAAAGGATAAAATAAAAATAATTAAATCAGATTTAGAAACAATTGTTGAACATGATTTTCAATTATTAATGCAAAAACATAAATTAAAAAATCTTAATTTTAAATATTTTAAAAAACAATATATTTTTTTAAATTTTATATTAGTTGTTATTACTTTTTTTTATGATTTTTACTATTAGCAATAATTATGCAAATGCCACTTAGTTTTTTAAAAGGATTATTAGGAATAGGTTTTGTTGGTAAAATTATTTTAATTCTTAGTAGTTTAGTTACTTTAAGTTTAGGAATTTGGTTATTTACAAAGTATTATCAAGCAGCAAAATTACAAAAAATTATTATGCAGGAATTACCATTTGAGAAATTTTATCAAATTGGACTTAATGCTTTGACAAAAAAACAGTATCAAATTGCTACTATTACTCAAAAATTTAATCTTTTTCCACATATGGGAGTGCCCAATACGAAAGATATTAAAGAAGACTATGTCATTAATTTTTATGAAAATAATATTAATTACTCATTTGGAACATTAACACGGCGCGAAGTAATTGGTTGAGGGAAAGATGAAGAAATTATTTATACGCGATATCCATATTTAAAAATTGATGTTAAAGAAATGCCAGGATTAGTTGCTACAATTAAAGCAATGCAAACCTTCTTAAAAATTTTTAAAACAAGAGATAATACAACATTAGAGTCAACAGAATTTGAAAAGATGTTTGCTGTTAACGCAAATGACCAAATTTTAATATGAAAATTATTAACTCCAAAAGTAATAGTTAATTTAATTGAATTAGCAAAAGAAGAAAGAAAAATTCCAACGATGCACTTTGATGATGGATATTTAACAATTGTTTTTGATAATTATTTTGTTAATAGTTTTGATGATCCCAAAGGACGATTACTTGGATTTTATTTTATTGGAACTTATCAAGACATTTTGACAAATATTATTGAGGTTATTCAACAAGATGTTGAATTATTATTGACTGTTTTGCAATGAGTTTTAGTGTATGATTTTAAGCAGTAGATTTTTGTGGTGGAATTGGTTTATTTAAAATAATTAAATTAATGGTATTAAATCCACCAATAATTGCACAACTTCAGAGAGCATATCCTAAGCCAACATATCACAATTGCTTAATTACAAGACTAAAAGTTGTTTTTAAAATTAGTTGGATAGAAATTAAAGTTAAAAAGAAAAAAACAATTGTAATTATTAAAACAAAAAAATAAAAGTATAAACTCAAACGTAATCGATTTTTTTCATTGTCATAATAATAAATTTTTGAAAAAATAAGTCAATTAATTTTTTTAAGATAACTTCTAATACGAATAATTTCCATAACAACAAGAAAAATTGAACAATAAATTAACTTATCTTGTGATGAAATGTTTTTTAATGCTAAGAAAATAATTATAAAAATAATTGTTACAAGACCTAATGCAGCAAAAAGCCATAATAAATGTCAATTAATTTTTTTAAGATAACTTCTAATACGAATAATTTCCATTGTTGTCTCCAATCATTTTATTAGTTGAATGTATCTTACTATAAATTTTAATGATAATATTATTTTTTCATTTTTTATGGTTTAATATAATAGAAAAACTGAGGAGGGCATTTATGTATAAAGTAATTAAAGTGACACCATATTTTTCAGAACGTTTATGAGGAGGACGGAAATTAGCCGACTTTGGTTTTCAATTACCAACAGATGACTTGTATGGTGAAGCGTGAGTGATTAATGCATTAGACAATGGAATGAGTTATATTGCAAATGGTCCAGAAGCAGAAGTATCATTAAAAACATTTTTTGCAAATCATCCGGAATATTTTGGTACGACAGATAAAGAATTTCCTTTATTATCAAAAATTATCACAGCAAATGATTATTTATCCGTTTAAGTTCATCCTGATGATGAATATAGTTTAAAACATAATAAAAAGTTAGGTAAACCCGAATGTTTATATATTCTTGATTGTCTGACTGATTGATGCTAAAATGATTTATGGACATTATGCGCAAACAAAAGTTGAATTAATTCAATTGGTTGAAAAAAAGTCTGGGCACAATTATTTACAGAAGTAAAACTGCAAAAATGTGATTTTTTATATGTTCCTCCTGGCAAAGTTCATGCCATTACCCCAGGCGTAACAGTTTTTGAGTTACAACGTTCATCAGATATAACTTATCGTTTTTATGACTTTGATCGCGCTGATAAAGATGGAAACTTTCGCCCCCTTCATTTACAAGAATATTTTGATGTAACAACAGTTTCTGATACAACTGACCAAGTTATTCATCGAAATGAAGGAATTTTAATTGATAATGAATATTTTACATTACATTTATTAACAAAAACACAAGAACTTGATTTAACTAGTATAAAATGAGGGCAAATAACAGTTGTTGAAGGAAAAATAGCAATTGGAACAACAGAACTTTTGGCAGGAGAATCAGCAATAATTGTAGAATTAGCACAAAAGATAACAATAAATGTTGCTGGTAAAGCATTATTAAGTTATAAAAGATAAATTCAAGTTATGCCATTATTAGCAATTTTAATTTTTACTTCAAATTTAGATATCATTTATATTGTATTAATTATGCAATCAGTGGACAGTTTAAAAGCAATTTGAGCATTAATTATTTTAAAATGAAAAAAATGGGTAAAAAATTTAACAGAAACTAATCATATTACAGAATTTGATAATAAAGTAAAAAAAAATAAAAAGAAATGTGAAAGAAATGTAAAAATTTTGCATTTTTTTATTTTTTGTGTATAATATTATTTTTTATTTTGATACTAAAAAACAGGGAATGTATGATATAATTATTTTGTAATAAAACAGGTATAAAAGTGACTAAACTAAATTTAATAAAACATATTAAGTTTTTTTGAATGGGGTAATCAGAAACAATGGAAAAAATTAGAGTATTAACGCTAGAAAAGAAAGGAATTTTAAAAAAATTCTTGTATCAGAATGAAGAGGTTAAATTAGGTGATGAAATTGCTTTAATTGAAAATGAAAATGGTGAATCTATCATTACAGCCCCAATGGATGGAATTATTGTTAAGCCAATTAAAGAAGGTACTAAAATTAAACCCAATACTGTTATTGCTCATTTGTTAACAACTGAAGATGAAATTGAAAAGTATTATTTTAAACGTCTCGAAGATAACGAATTTACTCGCTTAAATAAAAAAGGGATAAAATTTTCAACAACAAAAAATGGTCAATATGGAACAAAATGAAAAGATGTTGAAGAAGATGATTATTCAGGAATTAGCATTGCGAGCGAAGATACTTTACATCCAACTTTTACGCCATCTTTATTGAATCAACATCAAGTTTACAATAATGAAAACATTATTAATTCAAGTGCTGTATTAATTAATGATCAGCAACCATATGATAATTCAATATTATCGCAAAACTTTAGTCAAAATAGTGCAGAACCTTTATTTGAAGAGAACACTATTAATAATATTCCTTATTTTTCAACAAATATTGAACAAAATCAGCCTATTAATTTTCAACAACAAAATAATATATCATCACAAGAACAACTTTTTGAAGAACCCACTAAAATAAAACAAGAAGAACACAAACGATGAGATGAAACAAAATTATCTTTTGGTCCTAAGAAAGCACGCAGATTATCATTTAAAAATTTAAAAATTGATGATAATGATATTATTAATAATCGGGAAAAAATCCCTTCAATTGATACAATTAAAAATCCAATGAATCAAGAAAGAAAAAGTGAGGCGAAGTCAACAATGGTTAATATTCCTAATTTAAATAGTAATATGTTTCAAGAAAATAACTTTGAATCACAAACAAATAGTTTAAATCATCCGCCATCGCTTCCTAACCAGAATATTGTAACAAATGCTGTTTCAATTGGCCAAGCAGAATTAATTGAAGAAAATCAAGCAAAAGAATATGCAAAATATTTAGTTAACACAACAAAACAACAAGATGAATCACCAATTAACGCAGCAGCATTTTTAGGAGGCCAAAATGAAAATACTAGTTTTCGTAATCTTGTAAATCAACGTCGTGAACAATTACATAATAATAATGATTTTCATGAGTTATCATTAGAAAGTGATAATTCTAAAAATTCAATGGATTTTTTAGCTGAAGATGGTCGTCCTAAAATTTTACGTAATATTATCCAAGGAAGAATGAATGATTTAATTAAAAGAAATGTATCACCAGAAGTACAAACTGGGTATAGTAGTTCTGCTTCTAATTATAATGATAATGTTAATACTTTTAAAACAAGTGAAAAAAAATTATCTGATGAAATTTATATTTCAGCTGATGGTTATACAATTGATCCAAATGAATCAAAAGAAGCGAAAGAAAAAAAACCAGGTTATTTTTCACCATTAAAATCTTATCGTGATCGTTTATATGAAAAATTAAATGATAATGGGCAACGAGAAAAAATTTTAAAAACAAGAAATCAACGAGAGTTAATTAAGAAAAGAATGGAACAAATTGCAAAAGGAAATGTTGAAGTTGATTCTGTTTTAGGAGAAATTAGTAATTATCAACGTCCTTCTTTTGAGAAAATTGAATCACAATATGAAATGTTAGATAATGAATATTATGATAATAATAATTCGCAACAGAAAAAACCAAATGATGATATAATTAAACCATCTTCACTAAACGAAAAACAACAATCATCTAAACAGTTAATTCAGCCTGAAAACCATGATGAAAGTAATCACGGTTCAAGAACAACATTATCATTACAACAAGGTGTAAATGATAATAATGTAATGATTGAATTGGCAATTTTAAAAGAGCGTTTAGCTAATCAAGAACAAAATAATCGTCAAAATGAATTATTACGAGAAATTCAAAGTTTACGTCAAGTAAATAATAATAATAATACAGATGGAACAAGCATTGAAAAAATGATGCAATATATGTTAATGCAACAAATGTTAAAAACAATGAATGAATCAGATCCTGTTTTAAAAGAAATGTTAAAAGAATTTAAATTTAATAATAAGAAGTGGAAGGAACTAAAAACTGAACATAATTGTGAAACACATAATTTACAAGTTAAAAAATTTAATTCCGAAGAAACTACTATTCCTAATACTTATGGAAACTTGGTACAACCATTAAATAACAATTTGAATATTATTAATACTAATAGTCAAATTGAATCACAGGGATTAGAAACAAGAGAAGAAATTAAATTGACAAGATATCCTGCGATTCAATCAATGATTATGTCTCAAGCACATGTGCCACCATTAACAATTAATAGTGAAATTGATATGTCAGCAATTATTGATCAACAACGAAAATTAAAAAATGCTAATGCTGACCATCGTGTTCGTTTTTCAACAATGAGTTTTTTAGTAAAAGCAGTTTCGTTAGTTCTAAGTGAATATCCAAAATTAAATTCATATTATGATTCTAAAACGAATCAAATTGTAATTAAAAATTCGCAACACATTGGTTTAGCAACAGAAACTAGCGAGGGATTAGTCATTCCAGTTATTAAATTTGCTGAACGAATGAGTTTAAAACAAATTGCAATTAACATTCAAGAAACAATTGAACGTTTACGTCAAGGTGAATTATATGATTATGAATTAAAAGGAAGTACTATTACTATTGCCAACTATGGAATCGTTGGAGCAGTTAATGCAACACCAACAATTTTTTATCCTAATTCAGCAGTAATTGGTGTTGGACGTATCGTTCGTAAACCAATTGTTATAAAAGGCGATAAACTAGTAATTCGTTCAATAATGAATCTTGCTTTAACAATTGATCAACGAATTATTGATGCTGCAGAAGCAGGGATTTTCTTAACACGATTAAAAGAAATTTTAGAGTCACCAGAATTAATTACATTATTATAATATTAATTTTATTTTTGTCTAAAAGTTCTCCTAAAAATACTTCATTTAATGGCCGTAATAAAATTCCAATTTTAATAATTAAATTATCTAATTCAATTAATACGCTGTTGTTACGATCAATAATTATAGTAAAAATTAAGTCACCACGATAAATTAATCTAGATATAATATTAATTTTATTTTTGTCTAAAAGTTCTCCTAAAAATACTTCATTTAATGGCCGTAATAAAATTCCAATTTTAATTTGTTCATTAATTTTTTCTAATTGAGCAGAATTTAAAATAATACGTGTAATTGTTGCATATCCATTTTTAATTCAATCTTCGGGTAAACTGTAAATTGGATTAAAATACCGAAGAACTAGAACAATAATATTTGTTATATTTTTTTCAATAATATTTTCTAAGATAGTTTTTCCTGCAATATGTCGTGTTTCGCCGTTATCAGTTTTGTAAATATTTTCACGACGATTTCCAATAACATATGCATACACATTATAATTTGCTTTTTTTATCTTTATACTTTTTTAAGAAGTTAATAACATCTGTTTCTGTTTGAACGTAACTAGCGAAACAAAGAAATTTAACATTACGAATTATTAATTCTTTAGTTAAAATTTTATTTTTCTTAATTATATACATTTTGTTATTCTTTTTCTATTTTTACTCCCTCAGGTACTACAGATTTGTACCTAGTACATTATATAATATAAAATTAATGATAAGATTTATTAACATAATAATCCTTTTTAAACTAATGCATTATTTGTTTTAATGTTCCAAAAAATATGTTTTTAAGATGTACAATTAATTCTATGTCAATATCTAGCTAAAATTTCGCAAATTTATTTAATTGATAATTGTTTCATAGTATATCTTTCAGTTCATGGATGATTTGATTTAGGTTTATGAGCTTTAGATTTTGGTAATGTTTTTTCTGTATTTTTAACTGTTGGAATATATTCTAATAGATTATAAATTTTGTTTTCATACTTAAGATACAATGTTTTATCAAATGCATTAATTATTGTAACATTTGTTTTTGAATTAAAAACTTTTAGTTTTTTATTATCATAAGCTAAGTACTTTTTATTTGCATAACTAATTGATAATCCTTTACCTGTTCTTCTTGTTGAAGTTATTGATAAAAGTAAATTAATTTTGTCACTTTCTGGTGCATCAACGAAAGCAGAATTGTTATAATCAATGGGAAGAGCAAAGTGTTTATTGAATTTAGGCAGAAATTTTTTTAAGAACTTATTTGCTTCTTCAAGAGTAGTTACTTTTGCAAGACTTAATTCATTTTTTAGACGATCTTGTAAAGTACCTCATAACCGTTCAATTCGACCTTTTGTTTGAGGAATTGAAGTAGTTATGATTTCGATACCTAATTCATTACAGCATCTGCTGAATTGAGTAAAAGTGTCTTTTTCTTCGTTTTTACTATTATTTTTTTGATAAGTAAAAATTGTTCGCTTATCTGTATAAAATGTCATAGGAATACCATAGTTTTTTAAAATTTGATATAAAACATTATAAAATAACCATTTAAGGTTTCTTGATAATTAAAATATAATCCAATAACTGTATTTGTTGCATCATCAATAGCACCATGTAAAAATATTTTAGGATGATTTATTCCTAGTCATAAATGTTCACTAGCATCAGCTTGTAATAATTTTCCAAAACATTTGTGGCGTTCTCTTAAAGGATGTGATTTATATTTTTTTCTTAATTTCTGTTTTCTAGGAGATTTTATTTGATTTAGAGACATTAAGTTGTATAAAACTGAATAAGAAATTTTTATTTTTTCATTTTCAAGTAATTTTTCTTTAAAATGTATAAAATTAAAATCAATATATTTAGTTTTGTAAAGATTAGGAATATTTTCACAAATTTCTGGTTTTGTTATATGCTGTTCTACCACGTGAATGATGGGCAAAGGAAGTCATATTTTGTGTATCATAAATTTTCATTAATTGTTCAATTTTACGAATAGACAAATCTAAAATTTTAGCAGCACGTTTTTTTGTTATTTCATTATTAATAAATTTTCCAATAGTTTTATATTTATGTTTTTCTGTCATTGTTAATTTTCTTTCCATAGTTATCACCAAATTAATAATATAAATAATTGCGAAATTTTTGCTAGATAACTATTACGAAATTATCACAAGATAAGAACAATGTACAATTAATTCTATTTACATTTTTTTGTTTTAAGTTATAATGAATAAGGTTATTTATATAATCAAATATGGCGGTTGTGGCGAAGAGGTTAACGCTCCGGATTGTGGCTCCGGCATTCGTGGGTTCAAGTCCCATCAGCCGCCCCATTTTTAACTACAAAAGTAGTTTTTTTATTTTTAAAAGAAAAAATATAATATAACATAATAAAAAAACCCCTATTAAAGTTGTTAAGCAAATAGGGGAGTTTTTTACTTAACTATAAGATATTGTGAAAAGCAATATATGAATTTATAATTTCCAAAATAATTTATTTCCGATAAAAAAATTTCTAATTAGTTAAGGCCTGTCTATTTACTTAATAAATACAACTGATATAATGAAAATGTTGACGTATTTAAAATAGCATTTTATTTTAAAGTAATTAATATCAAAATAAAATTATATATTATGGCAATTTAAATTTAATAATTTTACATAATTTTTTATTGTATTATTTTTATTTATTTTTTTGCTGTAATTTTAAAAAGTAAATTATGGGAGGTAACATTATGGACTCGTTACAAGTTGGAGATAGTGTCTTAGTACATGCTTATAAACATAATGGTTCAGTTTACCGTAGTTGAGAATCGGCGGTTGTTTTATTACTAGAAGAAGAATATATTGTTTTAGTAAATGAAGATGTCACTGTTACAGAATTGAATGGTAGAAAATGAAAAACAAATGAACCAGCAATTTGGATTTTTAATCGGAAAAATTGAAGTAATATTATTTGTATGCTTAAAGATACCGGGATAAATTACTATTGTAATATTGCATCTCCATTTATTATGGAACAAAAAACAATTAAATATATTGATTATGATTTAGACATTAAAGTTTTTGCTGATGGTAGTTATAAAATTTTAGATCTAAAAGAGTTTAATCGAAATCGTATTGCTTGAAAATATAGTCGTGATATTGTTAATGCAATTTGAACAGAAATTGATAATTTAAAATATTTAATTAAAAATAAACTTTTTATTTTTAAACATAGTCGTGCAGAAGCGTTATGACAACAATATTTAGCATTAAAATCTAAATTACTTAAATAAAGTTTTATTGTTTAATTCCTAAATAATAGATATTATAAAAGTGTTTTAGAGAGGAGATTTCTAATGGGGCAATATAATTTTTAAAAAAATTTTTTATGAGGTAGTGCTTTTTCTGGCCCTCAAACAGAAGGGACATTTTTGGAAGATGGAAAATCTGCATCAAATTGAGATCATTGATTTAGTTTAGAAAAATATCGTTTTTTTAATCAACAACGTTGTTTAAATGATTTTTACCATCGTTATCAAGAAGATATTAAAATTGCAAGGGAGTTAAATTTTAATTCATTACGAACATCAATTCAATGAAGTAGATTAATTCCTGATGGAAAAACAATTAATCCAAAAGGAGTTGAATTTTATAATAATGTAATTAATGAAATGTTAAAAAATAACTTTAAACCAATTATTAATTTATTTCATTTTGATATGCCATATTGAGCATAACAAAAAGGTGGCTGACTTTCACGAGAAGTAGTTGATGCTTTTGTTTTTTTATGCAAAAAATTGTTTTGAATTATTTGGTGATCGACTTGAAATGTTTACCACTTTTAATGAACCAATTGTTGAAATTGAAGGTAGTTATTGATATTATTGATATTTTTCAAATGTGGAGTTAATATGCAGCATGGTATGCAAGCTCAATGAAATAGTTTAATTGCCCATTTAAAAGCAGTTAAAGTATATCGACAATTAAAATTAAAACGAAAAATTGGATGCATTTTAAGCATTTCACCATCAATTCCTCGTAGTCAAAATAAGGCTGATTTAGAAGCAGCAAAATGACATGATTTGTTTACAATTAATTGTTTTTTAGACCCAATGGTTAAAAATACTTATCCATAAGAATTAAAAGAAGTTGCTAAGAAATATAATTTTATGTGACAAATTGTTGATGGAGATAAAGAATTAATTCAAGATAAAAACTTAAAAATTGATTTCTTAGGAGTTAATTTTTATCAACCAGCTCAAGTAAAAGACATTGATTTTATTCCAGATTTTACTAACGGAGCAATTACACCACATTATTTTTACCAGCGTTATGAAATGCCAGGGCGTCGAATTAATCCATACCGAGGATGAAAAATTTTTCCAAAGGCAATTTATATAACATTAATGAATTTAAAAGAACATTATAATAACATTCTGGTTTATATTTCAGAAAATGGAATGGGAGTTGAGAACGAAGAACGCTTTTTAGAACAGGGTATTATTAATGATCAATATCGCATTGATTTTGTTAAAGAACATTTGGCTTGAGTTCATCAAGCAATTAAGGATGGTTCAAATTGTTTTGGTTATCATTCTTGGGCTTACATTGACAATTGATCATGAATGAATGCATATAAAAATCGTTATGGATTTGTTCAATTAGATTTAACTAATAACGGTAAAAGGGTTTTAAAAAAATCAGCCGAATTTATTGCTAAAACTGCTAAAACAGGTGTGTTTGAATATGAAGCAGAATTAATTTAAGGATTTAAAATGAAAATTACAGATTCAGAACGGCTAATTGCCTTACGAAAAGAGTATGATGATAATCATAATAAATTTAATCAACAAGTGTATGTTTTGCGGTATAGTGAAGCATCACGAATTTTAAAGTTAATTCGGGTAATTAAAGTTAAAAAACCGTTGAATGAAACCTTTCATATGTTATTAACAATGCTGGCGCATGATATGAATGCTAACCTAACATATGATGATTTAGAAAATAATGCTTTTTACCGAGCAGGAACAAAGGATAAAAAACAAAAAATGAATTTAGCTTGCTTTAACGAGAATGAAGAAGTAACACTTGAATGATTCACATCAGAAGCTTGAATTAGTAAAAATTTTTGTTTTCTTAGTAAAAAAATGGACAAGAAACAAAGATTACTTATTTAGAAATTGTTAAAAGTTTAAAAGCAAAAACAGGTTATTTAGAACAAATTATGCGGAATAATTTTCTTAAAGCTGAAGTTATTCAATTTGATATGCAAATGTATGAGTTAAAACGAAATTTAGACTTATTATCGGCAAATAAAAGATTAAAAGAAAATATATTGTAATATATCTTCTTTTTTAATAAAATGTTATTACTAAATCATATTGTGGTTTAGTTTTTTATTAATTAAAGAACTATTAATTTTAAAATATGTAGCATTTAATCAGTATTAACCATCACGCTTTTACTTGCAAAAAATATCATAAAAAATAATTTATTTATGAAAATAGTTAAAATAAGAAGACAAAATTCACTTAAAACATTAATTAATTGTTAATTAAATAATGGTAAAAAATAATATTAGACAATAAAAGCAACAATAATAATTATTAAAACAGCTAAACTACAAATTGCCCCCGAAATTAAGAGAATATGGTTTTTATAGTATAAATAACGATGAAAACTCTTTTCAATAATACGAATTATTATTCAAGTAATAAAGAATATTCCAGCTGGAATAAAAGCAAAATAAATTATAAAAGATGGTACCATAGTATTTTTACCTTTTTCTTGGAAAATTATATCAGAAGGTGGCATGTTATGAAAAAGATTTTACTAGTATGTTCTGCTGGAATGAGTACTTCAATTTTAGTTAAAAAAATGGAAGAAGCAGCGGAAATAATGAATATTGATGTTCATGTTGAAACAAAAGCGATGGCTGAAGCACAATCTGTATTAGAAAATTATGATGTAATTTTGCTTGGTCCACAAGTAAAATATATTGAAAACAATATTAAAAGTATGACAGAGAAGCCTGTTTCAGTTATTCCAGCTAATGTTTATGCCTTAGGAAAGGGAAAAGAAGCTCTTGAATTAGCTTTACAATTAATTGGGTAATTTTGGGAAAATAAGTATTATTTTTAGAAAGGAATTCTCAAGATAATGAAAAAGAGTAATGATAAATTTAATCCAGAAAAGGGTAAAAAAACCAAGAGTATGGATTTTAAAACTTGATGAAATAATAAAGCATTACCAACAATGTCAAAATTAAGAAACCAACGTCATTTATCAGCAATTCGTGATGCATTTGGAACAATGATTCCATTAATTATTGTAGGAGGGATTGGTTTATTAATTGATGCAATTATCTTTGGGGGAGCTGGTTCTGGGAAAGTATCATTACTAGGGATTTTTGCCAAGGCAGCCGGATATAGTTGAGACTCAATAGGAGGTTTATTTGTTGATACATCAACTAGTTGAGGAAAAGCCTCATCAATTGGAGCTTTAGCTTTTAGGCAAATTTAAATTGCGACAATTGGAGCAATGTCATTGTATTTTGCGTTTTTATTAGGCTATTTCTTAGCTTTATCAAGAAATTATAAATCACCGGTTATTGCTGGTTTAGCCTCATTTGCAGGATTCATTATTGCAAGTATGGGACAAGTTTCCTTCTTTATGGATTCGAAAGGATTATTTACCGCTTTAATTATTGGGATAGCAACAACTGAACTATTTGTTTGGTTTGGAAATATGAAAAAATTAGAAATTCAATTACCCGCGGGTGTTCCACCAGCGGTGGGAAAATCATTTGCCGTATTTTTACCAATGGTTTTTACATTAAGTATTATTGGTATTTTTAATATTTTATTTTTAGCACCAGCCATTGCGTTACCAAATATTGGTTTTGAAGTTAAACAATTAAATACCTTTGTTTCATCAGGAAACTTATGAGATCCAAAATTAGGTGCAAATGTAACACTTAATAGTTTTGCAGATTTCTTATATTCTACATATGGTGTTAATATTTTTGCTAAACTTCCTAATGGTAGTTGAGACTTGGTAACAAAAGGGACTGGATGAACTATAATTTTTGGCCAAGCTGATTTAAAGGCAGTTGAAACTGCAATTAGTAATTTTGGAGTTGGAGATCAAAGTGCAATGGAAGCTTGATTTGCAAGTTTTGATCCAAAAAATGCTGATGGTTTAATGAACCAAACAGGTTGAAATTCATTAGGTCAATTTATTTTAGCCAAAGGTGGTAATTTTGGTGGAACTATTTCAGACAATAAAGGAATTGAATATTTATCAGCAAATATGTTTTTTTCAACTAATGCTGCTGGTGAAGCATTTTTAACAGTTTCTTTACGTTATGTCACAGTCCCAATTGCATTTAATGCATTTGGATTTGGGGCAGCCATTTACCGTTTCTTTACTTCTTGATTCATTGGGTTTGCCACAGGGAATGGTTGTTTAGGATTAGCAGTTCTTTATGTGTTCTTTATTTCATTCTTCTGATTCTTTGGAGTCCATGGTTCAAACATTATGGCCGCTATTTTTGAATCAATTTGATGAATGATTATTGGAGTTAATACTGCACTAATTTCTGCGGGATTATCACCACGAACAAATTTAAATGATCAAGTTGGAATCTTTGGAAAACAATTCTTTGATATTTATATGAATATTGGAGGATCAGGAGCTACATTAGGATTATTAATCATGGTTTTATTTTATCACGTCGTCGTGAATTAAAAGAGGTTTCAAAATATGCTCTACCGGCAGGGTGCTTTAATATTAATGAACCAGTTATTTTTGGATTTCCATTAGTATTAAACCCAACTTATATTGTGCCGTTTATTTTATCGCCAATGACTGCAATGTTAATTGGTTGAGTGGCAACAGGACCATTACATATTGTTAATCTTGTTTATGTAACGGTTCCTTTAACAACACCTTGATTTTTAGGAGCTATTTTAGCAACTGTTGACCCAATGGCCGTTCTGATTGCACTAATTTGTTTTGCTGTTTCAACAGCAATTTGGATTCCATTTATTTTATTAGATATTTATACTTATTATCGTAAATTGAAAAAAACAGATCCTGTTGCATATGAAGAAGAAATGAAATATTTGCATGATAAAGAATATTGTAACAAGGTTAAAGCAGAAGCAAAAACTGAAAAGCAAAAAGCAAAAGAAGAATTAAAAAAAGATCGTGAAGCAAAAAAAAGCATAACAACATGATGCTAAAAAATAAAAAATGCGCTTACTAATAAGTAATTAGTGGTCGGTGCTTTTCAATTTTTAATAAATTATTTTAAGCAAAAATAGTTACGGCTAAAATTAAGAGAATTAAAAAAATGCTTAAACAAACACTGTATGATACAATTAAAGCAATTTTATGTCATGCTGAATAGCGTTGTAATACTTTTGTTCTAAATCTAACAATTGTTCAAACAATAAATGGAATAATAAAGAAAATTACTGCTACTAGAATAATAATTTGTTGTGTTGCCATTTAAATCACCTTTCTTAATTTTAACGAAATATAATAGAGAAAAAAATAATAAAAATCAGAAAGAGGGAAATTATGATTGAAAAGAAATTTATTTTTCCAGCATCAATATGTGCATTTCAAATTGAAGGAGGTCGTAGTTTAGGCGGGCGAACAGAATCAATTTGAGATGAGTTTACAAAACGTAATTTTTCAATCCTGCCATTAGGAAAGGCAGAACGGGAAATTAATTCAATTGAAGTTGCAGCTGATTTTATAGTAAGTATAAAACTGACGCTCGAATTATGAAACGAATGGGATTACAAGGATTAGTTTATAATATGGATTGAACTCGAATTTTTCCAAAAAATAGTACTGATTTTAATCCAGAAGGGATTAAATTTTATGATGATGTTTTTAAAACATTAGTTGAAAATGGTATTAAACCAATTCCAATTTTATATCACTGAGATACGCCAATGTGAGCAGAAATTCAAAGTGGATTTGAGAACCATAATGTAATTGAATGATTCCGAAACTATGTCCGCGTTGTGTTTCAATACTTAGAGAAATAAAGTAATTTATGATTTGTTAATGATAAGAATTCTACTTTTACATTAGATGCTTATTTAAATGATTACTTACCACCAGCAAAAAATGATAAAACAGCATTTGCTAAAGCAATTCATCATTTAAACCTTAGTGCAGCAATTGCGAAAGAAGAATTTGATTTAGCTAAGTCAAAAGGTTATCTTGCTAACGATGCATTGTTAGGAATTGACCATGATTGAGCGCCACCGTATCAATTCCGAGAAGGTGACCAAGCAGCATTTGAAAATATAACGGATGATTTAAAAATTTCTTTTTAGACCCAAACTTAAAAGGAACTTATCCAGATGTTTTTTTTCAATGGTTAAAAGATGAAAAAATTAATTTTATGATTAGTGATGAAGATTTAAACTTATTAAAAAAACATCAATTGGATTTAATTGGTTGAAATTATTATCGCCCATGTTATATTACTGGGGATAATTATGTGGATAATTTAAAAGAATTGCACCAAAAAAGTCATACTTTTTTTGTACCGGGTTTTAAACAAGTATTTCCAAAAGGCATTGAATATACAAAATGAAATTGAATTATTGATCCAAAGATGTTAGCGACTGGAGCGGAAATATTATGAAAAGAATATCAAAAACCCTTAATGATTATTGAAAATGGAATGGGTGATTTTGATGATAAAGCAGCACCATTAATTTTAGATCAAGATCGAATTCGCTATTTAAGTTTACATTTAGCAGAAGTATTTAAAGCATTTGACCGTGGAGTTAATTTAATTGGTTATTCATTATAAATTTATTGTGATATTTTTTCGCCAAGCGGAGGATAGCGAAAAGATTATGGCTTGGTTTTTGTTGATTTTAATAGTAAAATTAAAACGCGAACACCAAAATTATCTTATGTTTGATATAAACAAGTAATTACAACAAATGGTAAAAATCTTGCATATGATGATATTGATGTTTTAACGAATTTATTAAAAACCGAATTAACAACATGAGACTTTTGATATCAATAAGGAGGCTGACATGAAAATTGTATTAATTGCAGCAGGACGAATTACAAAATGATTTTTAGATGATTTACAAAATACAAAATATAAAGATCAAATTACTTTATTTGGAATTTACAATTTAACTTATGTAAAAGCTTTACAATATAAAGATACTTACCAAATTCACAAAGTCTATCAATCATTAGATGAGTTAATTAAAGAAGCTGCAAGTTTTGATTTAGCATATATTGGGACAAGTGATGCAACTCATTATGAAATTGCTAAGCAATTATTATCACATAAAATAAATGTTTTTTGTGAAAAACCATTAACATTATCATACCAAACTGCACAAGAATTGTATGATTTAGCAGCAACAAACAATGTTTTATTATTTGATGGAATTAAAACTGGATTTTCACCAGTTTATCAAATGATGAAAGTAGATTTGGAAGCTGATTTAATTGGAACAATTGAATATTTGAGTGCTAGTCATGCGAAAGTTTCAACAAGTGGTAAAAAGACAGAACCAAAATCAAATGTTAAAAACTTTGTTGGGTTACATTTAGCTGGGGGAATGTATCCTTTATTTATTGGCCTTGATTTATTAGGGCCAGCTCAATTAGTAACACATTTAAATAATGCTTATGCAACCCATAAGGCAATTTCTACTTCTGTTTTAAATATTCGTCATAAAAATCAGGGCATTTCAACAATTATTGCTAGTGATAGTTTATCCATTGATTTATCAGCACAAATTTTAGGAACAAAAGGTTATATTAGAGTGGGGGTAATTTGCAAAAATACAATGCTGATTATCAAAAAGATTCTTGTCATATGGCATATACTTATCAAGTTTATGATTTACAAGGTAATTTAATTAAAACTGTTGATGAACCATTTACAACGGCTGGTGAAGGACTACGGTTTGAGATTAAGCATGTCTATGATTTATGAAAAAATAAAAAAAATGAGTCAAATGTTGTTACGAAAGCAATTTCATTAGAAATTATTAAAATTTTAGAATTAACAAATAATACTAATGATCATCAAATTATTGAATTATAGAGAGGAACAAAATTAATGAATGTTTTAGCAATTGACTTAGGTGGAACTAGTTCTAAGTGTGCTGTTTTTTCAGAAAAAAAAGTTATTCGTTGTGAATTTAAAGTTACAACAAATAAAGCAGCAATTTTACAAACCATAAAAGAAGAAATTGATCAACAATTAGAAAAACATCAAATTGATTGATCAACAATTAGTCAAATTGGTTTTGCAATTCCTGGTTTCTTAGATGAAAAAAATGGAATTGTTGCTTTAGCTGGCAATTTAAATTGACGTAATTTTAATATTAAAGGAGAAGCTGAGAAAATTTTTCAAAAACCAGTTCATATTATTAATGATGCTAATGCAGCTGCATTAGCAGAATATTGAGATCCTATCTATGATAAAAAAGAATCATTAGTTTTATATACATTAGGAACTGGAATTGGTGGAGGAATTGTTTTAAATGGTCAATTGTGAACAGGTGCAAATGGCTTTGCTGGTGAACTTGGTCATGGTGGTTGTTTTCAAACTTTATTTGCCTGTACTTGTGGATTAGAAAACTGCATTGAACCAGTTTCTTCAGCGACAGGTTTAACAAAATTAATTAACCAAACTGCTGATGAAAATCCGGGTAGTTTATTACACCAATTAAAAGAAAAAGAAAAACATGATTTAAAATTAGTTGATATTAAACCATTATTTGATAAAAATGATGAATTAACAATTGCAACAATTACTAGAGGATTAATTCCATTAGCATATCATATTGTAACAATGTTATATATTCTAAATCCAGAAGTAATTATTTTAGCTGGTGGTGTTACTAATTTAGGGGTAAAATTGAAAAATATATTACAAGAGTTAGTAAAAGCACGAATTGGTGATTTTATGTTAAAAACTTTTACAATTGAGATTTCAAATTTACAAGATAAGGCAGGAATGTATGGGACAGGGTATTATGCTCTTTCTAAAATGGATGAAACAAAATAAGAAATGGAGAACATAAAAATGAAAGAAATAAATTTTAAAGAAATATCATTTGGAATTATTACTTATGCTGGTATGGCAAAATCAAATGCATTAATTGCAATTAAGTCTGTAAAAGAAGGAAAAACTACTGATGCTAATAATTTAATTGCAGAAGCAGAACAAAATATTATTGAAGCAGAAAAGCAACATATGACGATTATTCAAGAAGAGGCACAAGGGACTAAACATCAAATTCCCGTGTTATTTATGCATGCCGAAGATCAAATGATGACAGCACAAATGGTTATTGAATTAGCAAAAGAATTTATTGAATTATATGATAAATTACTTGCAAAAAAAGTTTTGGATTAATTGTTATGAGTCTTGGTGTTAGTTTATATCCACATTTGTTTGCAGAAAACTATGATTTAGAGACATATTTAACAAAATGTGCAAAAGCTAAAATTAAGGTTATTTTTACTACCTTGATTAATGTTAAAAAAGTGATCAAAAGTTATTTAATCGCTTTTTACAATTAACAAAAACAACAAATAAACTAGGAATTGATGTTTATGGTGATGTGAATGGTGCTGTTTATGAGGAATTTAAATTAGATAAAAATAATCGTGAACAAGTTATGGATTTTTTTATGACTGAATTAGGATTAAAAGGAATTCGTTTTGATTAAGGAATTAGTGGTGAAGATGTTGCAAAATTAAAACATAATAAAGAAGATATTAAAATAATTTTAAATGCATCAAGTCCAACCCAAGAATTAGCATTTTTATTATCATTAAATGCAAATAAAAATAATTTGGTTGGATGTTGAAATTTTTATCCGCAACGTTATACAGCTAGTTCGTTAATGTATTTTATTGAAAAAAAATCTATTTATAAAAAATTAGGAATTCCATTACAATTTTTTGTTGCTTTACAACGAAATGATGCACAAGGACCTTGACAATATAATGATAAATTACCAAGCATTGAAATGCATCGTTATTTAACACATTGACCGCGTAAAATATTCGGTTGGTATAAATTTACCAAAAACTAAGAAAAAGATAGATATAAAATTCTATCTTTTTTAATTAGGTTAAAATTGTTGTTAACCTTGCTTAGTTTTAAAAAATAACAGCAAAACCAACCAAATAAAACTCTCCTACTTGGAATGTCGTAAAACCAAGCAAGCGAGGATAAACAATACAGGGGTGGCCGTACCGATACGAAATAATGCAGGCAATTCTTTTAGGCAATATAAAAGAGTTATCGTGGTTTGGGGATAAATCTTTAACCTGCAATGGTTAAAGGGTAAGTGTTCCACAATAAAAAAATTTAGAAATCTTACTATTTATAAGGAGGATTTGAAAGTGTCTTTAAAAGAACTCTGTTGAAAAGAGTTAAAAATTAAATTAGCAAATAAGACAGTATTAATTAATAAATGTCAGTGTTATATCAATGAGGACTTTACAAAATTAACCAAAAACAAAAAAGGTGGCTGATATTGTAAAAAGTATGCTCGGCATTGTTTAGCAAGATTAGAATTTATTAACAAACAAAAAATAATTTATAATCTTTGATTTTTGACTTTACAATGCAAAAATAATCACCAAATTATTAAAAAATTAATTTTTAAGAAAAATAAATGATGAATTATTAATATCAAAAATTAGAAAGGAGAAATTATATGGTTGAAAATAATATCAAAAATACAATTAGCGAGTTAATTAACGAGATTAAAACAACAACAGAAAACAATTTAAGCAATTTAGAACAAATTATGGAAGCTTTAATTGATAAAGTTAATAATATTGAAAATATTTTAAATTAAATACGATAAAAAAATTAAACCAACTATTTATTAAAATTAGTTGGTTTTTTATTTTTGATAAATAAAAAAAGAAAGGAGATAAAAATAATGAGGAAAAGTTGTCCTAAATGTAGATCAAAAATAGATGGTGATAATAAACATTTATGATGCACAAATGTTTATTGTATTTTTGCAAAAAACCCATATATTTTTAAAAAGAAAAAATAGATAAATATGTTTGTTTGTGACTCTCATTTTATTTTGTTTTTTATTTAAGTTTTTAGATGATCGCTTAGTTATTTAAAATGTTGTGAAATATTAGAAAATTTGGAGAAAATTTAATATGTTTGATAAAAAGCAATATAAAGAATGAAACATATTATCAAAATATTTAAGTTGATATGAAATATTTAGATATTTTAAAAGAGTTTATGATTATAAAAATGAAAAACAATTAAATCAAACACTTAATAATTATTTAAACAATTTACCAATTTAAGGGGCGTGGTGCAAAAATATATTGTAAAGAAACATTTAATAATATGTTAATTGCTTCAATGTTAAGACTTATAAGACTTAATAGCAGAATTAATGAAGTTAAAATTAATAAAAATAAAGAAAAAATTGAATTTAATATTTTTAAATTAAATCAATCTCAAAATCAATTTTTATCTTTATAAATAAAAAACTTTTTAAAATTAGTAATAACTTTAAAAAGTACTTTTTAGTTTGTCAAAATTCATAATTTTATAAAATTATTTATTCAATTAAAAATATAATTTTTAAAAAAGTTGAATTTTTTATAAATTTTGTTATCATTTATTCATAAGCGAGACATAATTTGTTTCTAATTACTTAATTTTATTAAAAACCTCAAAATAATATATACTACCGGTTAATTAATTTCTCTCTTTCTATCGATAAAAATAATGTAATAAAAATGCTGACAAATTATTTTAAGTAGTATAAAATTTTACTATCATGCAATGATGATTTAAAAAGAATATAAGTATATGTTAAATATTTTCAATACTATTAATTTTAGAGAAAAAGTAAATATTGATGTTAATGAAACAGGAAAAAGATTAATATTAGAAGAATGAGAAAAAATTGTAATGGCCAAAATGGCTATATTATGTAGGGTAAAAGATCTTTTACAGAAAAAACAGAGTATGGTCATATTACCTTTTTTAGAACATTATTTCGTTTTTTTAAATAAAGATACTAATAAATATCAATTTGTTTTCTTATTTTATAAGAAAGTCGGAAGAAAAAAACGAAGTAGAATTAGTATTTTTATTAAAATAGCAATTTTAAAATTAATGGATAGTACTAAAAGACAAAGAGATATTATGGATATGTACCCAAAATTAAATATATCAAAGATGACAATCACAAACATTAATAAGGAAATTGATTTTGCTAAATTATTTAAAGAACAATTAAAAGCAAAAAATGAAAAAATAATTGTTCAAACACCATATTTGTATGCTGGGGTTGACGATTCTTTTAGTAATTTAACAAAATATAGAAAAATAGAAAAAAATATTTTTAGAATAGCATATTTTCATACTGGGTATGATGAAATAAAAAGCACTAAAAATAAAAATGTTCTAAAAGATAAAAAAATTTTTATTATTATGAAATCAGTAAAAAATAAATACTATCTTATTAAAAAATATAAAAAAGAATTTTTACATTTTTTAAATCAAAATTTTAATATTGAAAATTGTAAATTAACGCTAGCAGGTGATGGAGCAAAATGAATCCAAAAATTTGCCAATGAAATTGGTGCAATTTTTATTTTAGATTATTTTTATTTGATGAAAGAATTAAAAACAATATTTCCTTATCGAATAAGAAAACTTACTAAAAATTTAACCGATAATGAAAAAATAAGAAAACAAATTTATTGAGATATGAATAAATTATTTAAAAATGGCGATCCTGATGAAGTAATAAAATATTTAAAAAAATTAATTACAAGAAAAAATATTAAAGAATATCCATTTTTAAAAGATAAAAAAGATAAAATCAATGGTTTCATTAAATATATCAAAAATAATTCTGAGGGTATTAAAGTTTATAAAGAAGATTGATATATGGGGTCTTGTACTGAACCACAAATTTCGCATAATGTAAAATGATTAAAAGAATATGGTGCTAAATCATATAGTGAAAAAGTTTTTAAAAATATGATTGCATTGAAAATGGCAAAAGAAAATGGTGTTAATTTAATTGAGTTTTATTTAATAAATTAAACAAAAAAAATGAAAAAGAATATAATTATTATTTTAAAAATGAAGATAAGCATAATCAGCAATTTTTAATAAATAAAAATGTTGCTCACCAAGCACAATGTTTTGTCTAAAATTTAAAGTAAAAATCAATAATTTAAAATAAATTTATTAAATAATTTGCGAATTATTATTTTTTGTATTGTAAATTATTACTTTTATGTTATAATTAAATTAATTAAAAAAGATAAATTTATCTTTTTCTTAGGAATTTTATTTTAATAGATAAATATTTATTAGAATAAGGTATCACCAACCGAATAATTTACTCCCTCTTTAACATTAGATTTTCAAGTTCGTCATTTTGTGGTCTTAGGTGTAGAAGACATTATTGTATCAAAGCAGTTTTTAAATGATGATGAGTTTACAACTTTGCAAAACATTAATTTACATTTAATTACATTAAACTTAAAAACAGATAGGGGATACTCCTTGATCAAACAATTCATTTTGTTCGCCCAGATTTAGCAGAGTATATGATTCGTAGTACGCTTGCTCGGATTAAATATCAAGATTGTGATTTGCCTGCTCGGCCTTTTAATGGTAAATATTTTGAAAAAGGTGATGTTGTGATTTTAAATAATAAGGCACAAAATTATAAAGGTGAAGTTCAAATTATAACAAAGCGGATTATAAACGATGGTATTCGTAATCTAGTTGGTCAATTAGATGAAAATGAACAAAAAATTGTTGATTGTTTATTACCAAATCGAGAATTTAAATTTAATTTAAGTTAAAAAAGCTGTAGTTAAAACCTATGGCTTTTTGATTTAAAATAACTTTTATAATCAAGTGTTATGAAATAATGCATTAAGAGGAACAAAAATTGACTATCAAACAGAAAAAAATTAATTTAACAGCATTAGGAATTAATAATTTAAATGACTTAAAAACATTCTCGGTAGTTAGTTTGTCTGACCTTGAAATGACAGTTTCTTTAATAATATCTTGTGTTTTTGAATGGATATTAACCCTGGGTTTTTATATTTAAAATTATTTTATAGTTTTGATATTATAAAAAAATGCTCATCTTATTATATTAATCTAAGATTAAAATTAGGTTCAATATTAGGAGCGGTAAAAAAATCATTAAAGATTAAAAAAGAAAATAAGTTTGAAATATTTATTGAATTATTTTTAAAAATCTAAGTAATTCCAAATTAAATCTTGGTATTATCTTTATAATTATGTTAAAATCTAATAAATTAAGGAGGAAACGTAATTAATGTCATTTACTGTAATAAAACACCCGTTAATTTTGGATAAATTAACAAGAATGCGCAAAAAAGAAAGTAATTCAAAGGTCTTTAAAGAAAATTTAGATGAAATTGCGCAATTAATGACGTATGAAATATTTCAAAATATTGAATTAAATGAATTTGAAATTGAAACACCAGTAGCAAAAACAAAGGGATATAAAATTGCAAATGATATTGTTTTATTTCCAATTTTAAGAGCAGGATTGGGGATGGTTAATGGAATTATTAATTTAGTCCCAAATGCTAAAATTGGACATATTGGATTATACCGAGATGAAAAAACCTTAGAACCACATGAATATTTTGCCAAAAAACCAGAAAATATTAATAAAGCAAATGTTTTAGTTTTAGATCCAATGTTAGCAACAGGGGGCAGTGCTAATCTTGCAATTCAAAAAGTTAAAGAATGAGGAGCAACTAATATTAAATTAGTATGTTTGGTAGCTGCACCTGAAGGAAAAAAATGCGTTGAAGAACATCATCCAGATGTTGATATTTATGTTGCTGCATTAGACGAACGCTTGGATGAACATGGTTATATTATTCCTGGCCTAGGTGATGCAGGAGACCGTATTTTTGGAACTAAATAAAAAAAATAAATTAAATTGAAAAAACCATTTTAAAGGTGTAGAATGTAAACTGTCAATAATAAGTTTAATAATCTTTTTGGGAATACTAATAGTATTGACGATGATATATTTGACATTAAAACGAGATTGAACTTTATACACAGGATTAGTCTTGGGGTATTTGTTTTCTCTTATAGGTTTCTTAATCATTTGTTTTTCTGGATGATTGTTAAGTATAAGTCTAAATAAGTACTTTTTTATCTTATTGTACCTAGTTCGCTTAGTTATTTATGCTATACCTATAGTTATTTATGCTGAGAATACTAGTTTTTTTAGTATCTACACAATAATTGTTGGAATTAGTTTATGCCCATTTTCATCGTTATTTGCAAATGTTAAATTTCCCATTCATCAACGCAGAAAGGAAGGAAAAAATGGCAATGAATAGTAGCTTTGGTAAATTTCTTGCAATGAATTTAATCCCTGAACCAAATAAAAGTGGAATGGATGCATGAAGTTATACAATTTTATTACCGCAATTAATAACGATAGTTATTACTACCTTTATTATTATGCTTTTATCAATTGGTTATTATAAACGCTTAAAAAAACTTGGTCCAACCGATGTTCCAACTGGTTTAGTACTTTTTGCTGAAATTACAATTAAGTGAGTTGAAAAACAAGTTGTTGATTTGATGGGACCAAAATATAAATTTTTAACAGTTTATGTTATGTACTTATTATTGTATATTGGGATTGGAAATTTAATGAGTGTTGTTGGGTTTGAATCACTTGCAACGGCTTATACTGTCCCATTATCAATGGGATTGGTTACTTTTCTTGGAATATATTATTTTGGGATTAAATATCAAAAACTAGTATATTTTAAAAAGTTTTTTATCAATCCGTTAGAATTATTAACACAATTTGTTCCTTTGATTTCAATTTCATTCCGTTTATTTGGAAATATTTTGGGAGGAACAGTTATTATTACCTTGTTCACATCTTTAATGAGCTTTATTTGAGGACATATTCCTTATATTGGGCCTGTTGATTTATTAGCTGGTGTATTTTTACCTTTTTTAAGTATTTATTTTGATGTTTTTGATGGTTTAATTCAAGCATATATTTTTGCAATTTTAACAATTGCTTATTGGGCAATGGAAATGAAAACAGAAACGAAAGAAAAAAAAGAAAAGATAATTAAGGTGAAAAAAGAACAAAAAGTTAAAAATGTTAATTTAAATGGCTAAAAAAGGATTAAAATAAAATTATATATTTGTTAAGGAAGAGGAGAATTATAATATGATAAATTTTATGACAATAGATTTGCTATCAAATATGATGACAATATGATTCATGGCTGGAATTGATGATGGATTTACAAAGGGAATGTCATTATTGGGAGCAGGATTAGCTGCCATTGGTTGTTGTGGTTCAGGAATTGGACAAGGGTATACTGGTGGAAAAGCTGTTGAAGCAATTGCTCGAAATCCAGAAGTTGAAAGTAAAGTTCGAACACAATATATTATTGCTGCTGCCATTACTGAATCAGGGTCAATTTATGCATTAGTTATTGCAATTATTTTAGCATTTGTTACTGGTTAATAAAAAGTAAAAATTGGAAAGAAAGAAGGTTTAGATGTCTATGACAATGTGATTAATGTCAAAACCAATTGAACCAGCAGAAATTATTAATCAATTATTTCCTAATTTATGGGTTTTTATTGCTCATGTTATTGCGACAGTTATTTTATTAATTTTGTTATCAAAATGAGTTTATAATCCATTTCGAAAAGCAATGCGTGCTCGTCGCAATAAAATTCGAGAATTAATTCAAGATGCTGCTGAAAAGCAAGCAAAAGCAACAATTGATCAAAAAGAAGCATCAAAATTATTAACAACGGCAAAAGTAGAAGCAAATAGTATTATTGTTGCAGCTCGAACTGAAGCAGAGGCAAAACGTCATCAAGTTTTGGAAACAGCAAAAGCTGAAGTTATGCAGTTAAACGAACAAGCCCATAAAGAAATTCAAAAAGAAAAAGAGCAATATTATGATGATATTCGAAAATCAATTATTAATGTTGCTTTTAATGCAGCTGAGCAATTATTAGGTAAAGAAATTAATAAAGAAAAAAATGAGAAATTAGTAGAAGAGTTCATTAAAGAATTAGAGTAGTAAGATTATGTTAATTAGTGAAAAATTTATTGATAATTATGCTGCTGCTTTAATGGACTTGGCTCTTGAAACAAAAAAAATTGATCATTTCTTAGAAGTTAGCAATATAATTGTGGAATTATTTAAACAGGAACCAGATTATATTAAATTAATGATGAATGCTGACATTCCAAAAGAAGAACGAAAGAATATTTTAGCAAAACCATTTCAAAAAGTTATTGATCCATTAATTTTAAATGCCCTTTTTTTATTAATTGATCGCGAAACTTTTTGCTATGTTAGAAGAATTTTTAAACGGTTAAGAAAACTAATTAATATTAGTTATGATGTTCAATATGGAAATATTTATTCAACACAACCATTAACAAAAAAACAAATTACAACAATTGAAACAAAATTAAGTAAAAAATTTGGTTATCATATTGAGTTAGTTAACAAAATTGATTCATCTTTATTAGGCGGAGTTCGAATTAAAATTAAGCACGAAATTATTGATGGTTCAATTGCAGGACAATTAGAAACAATGCGACAAAAAGCAATACATAATAAATAGAAGATGGGGTGAAAAAGTGGCTTTAAATGTAAATGAGATTTCCGAAATAATTAAAAAGCAAATTAAAGAATATGGTAAAAAAATTGAAATTCATGAAGAAGGAACTGTTGTTACGGTTGGAGATGGAATTGCTTTAATTGATGGTCTTGACAATGCAATGATGAGTGAATTGCTAATTTTTCCGAATGAAATTTATGGTATGGTATTAAACTTAGAAGAAGGAACTGTTGGAGCCGTTTTAATGGGGGATGATACAACTGTTCGTGAAGGTGATCAAGTTCGCCGATCAGGAAAAATTGTTGAAACTCCAGTTGGTGATGCGTTATTAGGGCGTGTTGTTAATGCATTAGGGCAACCAATTGATGGGAAAGGACCATTAAAAGCAAAAAAAACACGCCCTGTTGAGCGAATTGCGCCGGGAGTTATGACTAGAAAATCAGTTGATGAACCAATGGAAACAGGAATTATGACAATTGATGCAATGATTCCAATTGGAAAAGGACAACGAGAATTAATTATTGGTGATCGTCAGACAGGAAAAACAGCAATCGGAATTGATACCATCTTAAATCAAAAAGGGAAAAATGTAAAATGTATTTATGTTGCAATTGGGCAAAAAGCATCGACTGTTGCACAAATTGTGGAAAAATTACGTGCTGCTGGTGCATTAGAATATACGACAGTTGTTTCAGCCACAGCAAGTGAATTAGCACCATTACAATACTTAGCACCATATACAGGTGTTACTATTGGTGAAGAATGAATGGAATCTGGTGAAAATGTCATTATTATTTATGATGATCTTTCAAAACATGCTGTTGCTTATCGAACAATGGCACTATTATTACATCGCCCACCTGGCCGTGAAGCATATCCTGGTGATGTTTTCTATTTACATAGTCGTTTATTAGAACGCGCAGCACGAGTAACAAAAGAATATGGAGGCGGAAGTATTACTGCTTTGCCAATTATTGAAACACAAGCGGGTGATATTTCAGCATATATTCCAACTAATGTTATTTCAATTACTGATGGGCAAATTTTTTTAAATAATGATCAGTTTAATGCTGGGATTCGCCCAGCGGTTGATGCGGGATTATCAGTGTCACGGGTAGGTTCAACAGCACAAATTAAAGCAATAAAACAAGTTGCTGGTTCTTTAAAATTAGAATTAGCACAATATCGTGAACTACAAGCCTTTGCTCAATTTGGTTCTGATTTGGATGATGCGACAAAAGAAGTATTAGAACATGGGAAACGAGTGATTGAAATTTTAAAACAAAAACAATATTCACCTTTTTCACAAATTGACCAAGCAATAATTTTACTAGCAGTTAAGAAAAAAAGAATTCGTTGAATTCCAGTTGGTAAAATTCAAGAATTTAAAGAAGAAATAATTGAACATTTTAATACAAAGGCCAAAAAATATTATACTGAATTAGCAAAAGTGAAAGCCTATAGCGAAACATTAATGACTAATATTGATAATGAAATTATTAGTGTTGTTAAGAAAATTACCAATAAAATTGCTGATTATAAACCAGAAATGTTTGGGCAAATTGAAGAGTGAAACCAATTAGGACAATAAGGTAAAAAGAACCAAATGGCAGTCGGAACAGGTTTAAAAAAACAAATTACTTCAATTACTTCAACATCTAAAATAACACAAGCAATGAAATTGGTAGCAACAGCAAAATTAAAAAAAGTTGGTAAACTAATTTCTAATTCAAAACCATATTTTGCTGAAGTTTATACTGTTTTTAATGACATTATTAGTAAAGCAGATGATTCAATTTATCAAAAAAAAGATGGTACAAAAGTTAGTGAACGTACTTGTTGAATCATTGTTAATTCAAATTTAGGTTTATGCGGTGGTTATAATATTAATATTAATAAGTTAGTGTTACAACAATTAAGAAAAAATGATTGTATTATTGCGATTGGTTCTAAAGCAGAAACATTTTATGCTCATAAATGCTATGAAATTATGCAGACAAGAAAAGATATTGATATTAATTTTTCTTATGATGATGCTCGTGAGTTTGCACAAGAAATTTTATCTGGTTTTAATGGGAATACTTATGATGAAATTAAAATTGCTTATACAAAATTTATTAATAATGTAACTTTTGAACCAACAATTTTACAATTATTGCCAATCATTAAAGCAACGCAGCATGAAGAACCAAAGCACATTAATGTCATTACTGAATTTGAACCAGATCCAACAACAATTTTAGAAAATGCGGTACCAATGTATTTAAATACAATTTTATTTTCATCAATTGTTGAATCACAGGTTTCAGAACAAGCATCACGGCGAGTAGCAATGGAAAATGCAACAGATAATGCAAATGCGATGTTAGAAAAATTATCGTTATTATATAACCGTAAGCGACAAGCAGCAATTACACAGGAAATTACCGAAATTGTTGTTGGAGCTGGCGCACAAGAAAATTAAGAGGTGGTTAAAAAATGGAGAAAAATGGAAAAGTAGTACAAGTGTTAGGACCTGTTGTTGATGTACGATTTACCGAAGAGTATTTGCCTGAATTATATAATGCTATTACGGTTAATAATAATGGAACAAAGTTAGTTTTAGAAGTTGTTCAACATATTGGTGATGACACCGTACGGACAATTGCCCTAGGGCCAACAGAGGGAATGGTTCGGGGGATGGATGTTATTGATACAAAAGCTCCAATTACAGTCCCTGTTGGTGAAGAGGTTTTAGGACGAATGTTTAATGTTCTTGGAGAAGCAATTGATGAAAAACCACAACCAAAAACAAAGTTAATGCGTCCAATTCACCGCGAAGCACCATCATATGAAGAACAACAAACAACAGCGGCGATTTTAGAAACAGGAATTAAAGTTGTTGATTTATTAGTTCCCTTTGCAAAAGGAGGGAAAATTGGTTTGTTTGGTGGTGCTGGAGTTGGAAAAACAGTACTAGTGCAAGAACTAATTAATAATGTGGCAAAAGCACACGGAGGAATTTCTGTTTTTGCTGGTGTCGGTGAACGAACACGAGAAGGTAATGATTTATATTATGAAATGATTGAAGCTGGTGTTATTGATAAAACAGTCTTAGTTTTTGGCCAAATGAATGAAACACCAGGAGCTCGTATGCGAGTTGCCTTAACTGGATTAACAATTGCTGAATATTTCCGTGATGATAAGAACCAAGATGTTTTATTGTTTATTGATAACATTTTCCGTTTTACCCAAGCTGGTTCTGAAGTATCAGCCTTATTAGGACGAATGCCATCAGCAGTTGGTTATCAACCAACTTTAGCAACTGAAATGGGAGCTTTGCAAGAACGAATTACATCAACTAAAAAAGGAAGTATTACTTCTGTACAAGCAGTATATGTACCATCGGATGATTTAACCGACCCAGCGCCAGCAACAACATTTGCTCATTTAGATGCTAAGGTTGTTTTAGACCGGGAAATTGCAGCATTAGGAATTTATCCGGCAGTAGATCCACTAGGAAGTTCATCACGGTTATTAGACCCCTTAGTGGTTGGTGAAGAACATTATGAAGTAGCGCGAGGAGTACAAGAAATTTTACAAAAATTTAAAGAATTGCAATCAATTATTGCAATTTTAGGAATGGATGAATTATCAGATGAAGATAAATTAGCTGTTGCAAGAGCACGAAAAATTCGTAACTTTTTATCACAATCATTTTTTGTAGCTGAAAAGTTTTCTGGAAAAACAGGAAAATATGTCCCTGTGGTAGAAACAATTCGTACTTTTAAAGAAATCTTAACAGGAAAGTATGATGATTTACCAGAACAAGCATTCTTATATGTTGGAACAATTGATGAGGTTGTTAAAGCGGCTGAAGCTTTAAAACATAATTAAAATGGCAAATCAAATTAGTTTAAAAATTATTACACCACAAGGTGTGATTGTTAATTGCTTAGTTGATATTATAACAGTGAAAACAATTACGGGATATATGGGCATCTTATATGGACATATTCCTCTTGTTTCAACAATTGTTCCATCTGAAATGACATATAAAGTTAATAATAAAGAATATAAATTAAGTATTGCTGGTGGAATTTTACAAGTTCAGCAAGAATTTGTTAAAATTCTTGCTGACGAGGTTGAACCGATTAGTTAGATACGAAAATAGAAATCTCTTTTTGAGATTTTTTTGTTTTAATTTTCTTAATTATAAATACAAAATAAAACATGATAAAATAATAATATGTGAGACTACTTATATGATAAACTAAGTAATATTAAAAGAAAGTAGGCAATGCAATGATAGTAAAAATGATTGTGTGTGATATTGATGGAACATTAGTAACTGATAAAGAAAAAAAGATTCCGACTGCAAACATTGAGGTTTTAAAAAAGGCCCAAGCAATGGGTATTTTAGTAACTATTGCTTCAGGGCGGGTTCCTAGTAGTTTATCTGATTATGCAACAACATTAGGAATCCTTGAACATTGTCCATATGTTATTGGTGCTAATGGCGGGGCAGTTTTAAATTTAAAAACAAAAGAATATGTATATGATGAAATAATTTCATATCAAGATACATTATGGGCAATTAATATTGTACGAGAATTTGGTCATGACTTTTATTTAGCACCACTTAATGAACAAGAGGCTTATGTTTCACAAGCAAGTATTATTAAAGATGATCTTTTTTTATTTCGTAATACTGACATTAAAGCAATTGTTTTAGATTGAAACGAAATTCCTCAAATGCGTAAGGTTGTAATTTCTTGCCATGATGAACAAAAACAAAATTGATTACGACAACAAATTGCGGTTAGCAAAACATTAAGAACAGAAGTTACTGGGTATGGGTTTATTGAGATCATTCCTAAAAATGTTAATAAATGACAGGGAATTTTAAAATTAATTGAAGTGCTTAAGCATAAAGAAAATTGTCATCTTGATTCAGATGAAATTATGTGTTTTGGTGATCAAATGAATGACTATGAAATGATTAAAAATTCAAAATATGGAATTGCATTAGCTAATGCTACGCCGCAATTAAAAGAAGTTGCTTTTGCAGTTACGGCAAAAGATAATAATGCTGCAGGAATTGCTGATTATCTTTATAAAACAATATTAAAATAGAAGATGAGGTTGCAATGTTAAAAATTAATGGTAATCAAATTAAATTAATTGTTACTGATGTTGATGGTACATTGATTACTGATAATCAAGAGTTACCAGCCCTTGTTCAAAATAAATTACTTGCATTGCAAGAAAAAGGAATTGCTGTTTCAATTGCATCAGGACGAATGTCCCTTGGTTTTGATAATTACACAAAAGAATTAAAAATTAAGGATTATTGCCAGTATGTTATTGGTGCTAATGGTACTTTAGTGTATGATTCTAAAAATAATGAGCCAGTTTATAGTAATTTAATACCAATTTTGGATTTAGTTGTTGTAATTGAAATTTTATTAAAATATCAATGTGATTTTACAATTTCGTATCAAGATGATAATAATTTATATTGTGCTGGTGAAAAATTATTAGAAATTAAATCAAAACCAGGCGCATTTTTAGATGGAATGAAACAAGCAAAACCATTTTGTCGTGATGACATTAGAATAGTCAATAAAATTGTTGCAAAGCATTCATCTAAGATGATGTTTCAAGAAATGTATACTGTATTAAAACAAGTTTCAAATATTAATGTTGAGCCATTATCTGACTATGGGTGCGATATTGTCCATGTTAATTCAAATAAAGGACAAGCAATTTTAAATTTAATTGATATTTTAAATCAAAGACAAGGCCGAGAAATTAAATTAGAAAATGTTTTATATTTTGGTGATAATTATAATGATCGTTCTGTGTTTGAAATTTTACCTTATGCAATTGCAATGGAACATAGTCCAACTACAATTTTAGATTTAGCATACGATATAGCTAGCAGTAATAATACAGCAGGAATTTATCATTATTTAAATAGCCTTGAAAAAAATAATTAAAATTAATTTAAAATGCAATAATTTTGGTAATTTTATAGTATTATTAATAAGAACATAATTTAATTTAGAGAGGGATGTTTTAATGAACTTATCAAGTATGATGTTTTTAGCAATTGAACCACAAGTAGCCAATACAATTATTTATGTTTTTGAAATAATTGCTTTAATTATATCAATTATTATGATTATTGTTGGTTTATTACAAAACAAAAAAGCACAAACGGGATTAAGTGCTTTAAATGGTGGTAATGATGAATTATTTGCTAATAGTAAAGAACGTGGATTAGATCGAACATTGTCAATTTTTATGTTAGCATTTGGTTCAACATTATTAATTATTACATTATTGATAAATTTATTAACGAAAGTTCTATTGTAATAATTAAGTTTTTAAAAATATCATTAATTGAAAAGAGATTTAAAAATGTCTCTTTTTTCATTTAGGGGGAAAGGTATATGCACGAGCAAATTGTAGCCATTTTAAAAAAACAAACGAAACCAATTGATACGATTGAATTAGCACAGTTATTAAATATTAATAAAATTGATGATAATAAAATGTTGTTAAAGGCTTTAGTTGAATTAGAAAATGATAATATTATTGGAGTAACACAACAACATCGTTTTTACTATTTTGATCCAAAAATTTATTTACGAGGAGTTATTAGTATTAATAAAAAAGGTTTTGGTTTTATAAAAATTAATGAAAACCAAGAAGAATATTATGTTAAACAAGATGATTTAAATAATACCTTAGACCAAGATCAAGTTTTGTTTATTTTAAAAAAACAAAAAAATGATAATAATTCTAAAAAAGCAGAAGCACAAGTAATTAAAGTTTTGAAACGAAATAATGAATATGTCGTTGGGGTTATTAAAAAGAAACGTCATCAACAGAAATATTTAGAAATTTTAAATAATAAATTAACCCAATATCGTGCTGAAATCATTAATTTGACTGAGGCAATTGAAAATACAATTGTCAAGGGAATTATTACAAGTATTAATAGTAAAAACAATTTAATGCAAGTTAAAATCATTGAGATTATTGGTAATACTAATCAAGTCGGTGTTGATGTTTTAGCTATTTTACATGAATTTAATATTCGTACTAAATTTAATGAAGAGGCATTAACTGAGGCGAACCAAATTAACCAAAATGTTGATGTTGCAACGATGTTAGCAAATAAATCACGCCGTGATTTACAAACAGAAATGTTTGTTACAATTGATGGTAATGATTCAAAAGATTTTGATGATGCTATTTTAGTTAAAAAAAATCAAAATGGTAATTATTTATTATTAGTTGCAATTGCTGATGTTGCGCATTATGCTCCACATAATAGTTATCTTGATAAAGAAGCTTTTGAACGAGGGTGTTCAGTTTATTTAATTGATCGGGTTGTCCCAATGTTACCAGAAAAATTAAGTAATGGGATTTGTTCCTTAAATCCTTTTGAGCCACGATTAACATTAATTTGTGAAATGGAAATTGATCAACAGGGACATGTTGTTAATTCTAGTATTTATGAAGCCGTGATTATTTCAAAAGCACGATTAACTTATGATGAGGTTAATAAATTATTTTGCCAGGAAAAAAATCATATTTCAGCCGAAATTGCTCAGATGTTGTTTTTAGCGCAACAGTTATATCAAATTTTAGTTTGAAAAAAAGAACATGATGGGGTTGTTGATTTTGATTTAGATGAACCAAAGTTTATTGTTGATAAAAATGGTAAGATTAAAGACATTGTTGTATGAGAACGTGCTGACGCGGAAAAATTAATTGAGAGTTTTATGATTCGTGCTAATGAAACAGTAGCAGAAACAATTTATTGAATGGATTTACCATTTGTTTATCGAGTCCATGATAAGCCAAAGCCAAAAAAATTGTTTGACTTGTATATCCAATTATCTTATTTAGGTTTAAATATTAAAGGTAAGTTAGAAAATATTCATTCTAAAGATTTACAGCAAATTTTAAATAAGTTAAAGGATAAGGAAAATTTTAAAGTTATTTCAGCGTTAGTGTTACGAAGTATGGAAAAAGCTAAGTATAGTGCTATTAATGATGGCCATTTTGGTTTGGCATCTTGATGTTATACGCACTTTACTTCGCCAATTCGGCGCTATCCCGATTTAGTTGTTCATCGTTTATTAAAAGAGTATTTATTTCAAGGAAAAGTTAAAATTACTGATTTAGAACAAACGCGAGCTTTTGTTAGTCATGCTAGTCAACAGTCATCCCTTGCAGAATTACGTGCAATGGAATGTGAGCGAGAAGTTGATAAAATGAAAGAAGCCGAATATATGGAAGATAAAATTGGATATGAATATAATGGTATTATTGTAGGGGTTACTTCGTTTGGAATTTTTGTTGAATTACCAAATACAATTGAAGGGTTGGTTCATATTACTGATTTAAAAAATGACTATTACGTTTTTGATGAAAAAAGTTTAAAATTAATTGGAGAACGAAAACGGAAAGAATATTTTTTAGGAAAAAAAGTACGAATTAGAGTAAAGAAAGCAAGTAAAAAACTACGACAAATTGATTTTGAACTAGTTGATTAAGGAGTTGATATTAATGTTGACAATTACAGTTAATAAAAAAGCACGGTATAATTATGAAATTATTGAAACCTATGAAGCTGGCATTGTTTTGACAGGCAGTGAGATTAAGTCAATTCGTAATAATGATGTATCAATTAATGAGGCGTTTGTTATTATTCGAAAAAATGAGGCGTTTGTTATTAATATGATAATTGCTCAATATAAATTTTCAACAGCATACGTGCGAGACGCTGACCGTACTAGAAAATTGCTTTTACATAAAAAAGAAATTAAGAAAATTTTGCAACGAATTAAATTAGAACGTTTAACGTTAGTACCGTTAAAGTTATATCTTAAAAATAATTATGCTAAATTAGAAATTGCTTTAGTTCGTGGGAAGAAGAATTATGATAAACGTGAAACAATTAAACAACGGGATAATGAGCGTTTACGCCGGAAGTATTAATTCTTAAACTATGGTATAAATTTTAAATTAATAAGGTTCAACATCATAATCGCCTTTATTTTAAGGCTTTTTATGATATAATTAACTTAATTAATTGATAATAAGGGGTAAACAAATATGAAGTGAGAACCGCAACAAACGATTGAAATATTAAAAGAATATGTTTATAGTAAAAATAGACTTGATGAATATCGTAATCGTGTGGCGTTATCAAATTTACAATTACCACCTTTTTATTTAAAAGAAGATAAAAATCAATCTGTTTCTTCCGTTGTTGTTCGTTTTATTAATGAAAAAGAAATTAAAAAAGCATATGATAAGAATACTTATCAATGAATTATAAATAGTTTAGAAGAAACTATTTTAAGTTCGTTAAAAATGGGTGAAAATGTTATTGGAATTCATCGCCATGAAAATATTTATTTAGCATTATATGAAGATGATGGGGATTTAAATTATTTAATTGAAATTGCTAATTATATTAATACAACTGTTAAAATTATTAATTATACATTATATGAAAAATACCAAGTTGTTCGTGAAGTTAGAATTGGAATTGGAATTGCTAATGATCCATCAATTGAAAAAATTAATGATTTAGAGGATAGTTTTATTGTTCCATTTTATGAAGAAATTAAAGATAGTGTGCAATTAGCAGAAACATATGCGGCAGAAGTTATTATGTTTAATAATTTACCAGTTTGTACTGATGCCTGGGTTTTTATGAATTTAACTGATGAAAATCAAGAACTAATTCGAAAAAATTCACGTCAATATTTTAATTTAAGAACACCTCGCCAACGTTTATTTACGGATTTAGTTGAACCTAATGTTGCGGTGGAACTTGAACGAGGTACATTGCAAGTTGAAGAATAGGATAAAAATAATTAGTTTAAAGTTATTTGGTCTTGTTCTTTTTTTGTTTAACATCATTATTATTTCGGTATAATCATAAGTAGAAAGTGAAGTGGAAGAAAATGCAAGCATTAATTTTTAAAGGAAAAAAGAAGATTGAATAAACCGAAACTAACGAACCAATTATTAAAAAAGCAACAGATATTATTGTAAAAATTGAGGGGTTTACTTTTTCACATGCGGATTATCGCCCATATTTAGGGTATGATAATAGTGTTGTTCCTAACACAATTATGGGACACGAAGGAGTTGGAATTGTGACAGCAATTGGAGATGATGTTACAAAACTTAAAATCGGCGACCGTGTTGCGATTGGATGTGTTACTAACTGTAATATTTGCCAATGATGTGAACAAAAAGCATTTGCTAATTGTACAAATGGTGGTTTTATTTTGGGAACTAAAATCAATGGAACGCATGCTGAATATGTTCGTGTCCCTTATGGGGAGAATAGTGTTATTAAAATTCCAAAAACAATGAATTTAACTGATGCATTAATGTTAAGCGATGTGTTATCAACAGAATATGAAAATGTTATTAAAAAAATTGATTTAAAACAAATTAATAATGTTGCAATTATTGGTGATGAGCCAATTGGTTTAGGCATTTTATTGTTGTTAAATAAATATAATAAAAAAATTGATATTTATGGTCATCATAGTCAAAAATTAAATTATTTTAAAAAATGGGGGCGCATAAAATTTATGATAGTACTTTAACTACTTTTGATATTAAATATGATTTAGTAATTGAATGTGTAGGTAATGACCCAGGTACTTTTGAGCAGGCACAACAAATGATTAATTTTAATGGTACAATTATTACAATTGGTGTTTTCAAAAAACCAGTTGTATTTAACTTACAACAATTATGAAATTAAAATATTAATATTCATACCGGAATTTTAAATTGTTATACTTTAAAAGAACTTGTATTAAAAATTGAAAATAAAGAAATTATTCCAAAGTATTTAGTATCAAAAACTTTTAATAAAAATGAAGTGTTAAAAGCATATGAAACTTTTATGGAAACAGATATTTTTAAAGTTGTTGTCAAATTATAACAAGCAATAGAATAGGGTGAAGGAAAGAAATGGGTTTTTTTCAAAAATTAAAAGCAAAACGTGAAGAAAAGAAACAAATTAAATTAGAAAAGGCGTTACGCAAAACGCGCTTAACTTTTTCTAATGATATTAAAAAATTAGCACATAAGTATAAAAAATATGATGATCAATACTTAGAAGAATTAGAAGAAATTTTAATTGCAAGTGATATGGGAATGAATATGGTTTTACAAATTACTAATCAAATTCGAAAAAAAGTGCGAAAAGGTTGAAGTATTGAAGATACAAATGATTATTTAGTTGAAGTAATTATGGATTTATATAATGATCCAAAAAGTAAACAAAATAAATTAAATATCAAAGACCAACGATTAAATGTTATTTTAATGGTTGGTGTTAACGGTGCAGGTAAGACAACAACTATTGCTAAATTAGCAAAACAATTTCTTGACCAAAAGAAAAGTGTCCTATTAGTTGCTGGTGATACTTTTCGGGCAGGGGCTGTTGAACAGTTAAACCAATGAGCAGAACGTTTGCATGTCAATATTGTTAAACCATTAAAAGAAGGCCAAGATCCAGCTAGTGTTATTTATGATGGATTAGTTCAAGGAAAAAAAGAACAAGTTGATATTATTATCATTGATACAGCTGGGCGTTTACAAAATAAAGTTAATTTAATGAATGAATTAAATAAAATTAATCGTATTATTAAGCGAGAAATTCCTGATGCTCCACATGAAACATTATTAGTAATTGACGGGGTTACTGGTCAAAATGGTATTTCACAAGCAAAGAACTTTTCAGAGGTAACAGATGTTAGCGGTATTGTTTTAACAAAAATGGATGGTACGGCTAAAGGGGGCGTTGTTTTAGCAATTAAAGACCAATTAAATATTCCTGTTAAATTAATTGGTTTAGGTGAGCAACCAGTTGATTTACAAGAATTTGATATTGAACAATATATTTATAATTTGACGAAAGATTTATTTAACAAGAATGAAGTGGAAACAGAATAATGAAAGATTTGGAAAAATCAAATGAGTTAATTCTTTTATATGAATTATATTGGGAATTATTAACAACAAAGCAAAAAGAATATTTTGAGTTATATTTTTTTGATGATTATTCCTTAAGTGAAATTGCTGGTTTAAAAAATGTTTCTCGTAATGCTGTATATGATTCATTGATAAAAATTACAAATGCTTTGCATAAATTTGAAAATAACTTACAATTAGCATATAAGCAGCATCAGCGAGATATTCTTTATCAAGAATTTGAAAATATTAAGGAATGTGCTGGATTAATAAAAAAATTAAAAAAAATTGATAGTGATTAAGGAGAAACTAAAATGAATATTGTAATGATTGGTGATATTTATGCACAAGCCGGACGAATAGCTATTAATAAATATTTGCCACAAATAATAAAAAAATATAAGATTGATTTAATTATTGCAAATGGTGAAAATACTACCCATGGGAAATCGTTATCCAAGCATCATTATAATGAATTAAAAGAATTGGGGATTAATATTATTACTTCCGGGAATCATATTTTTCGTAATCCAGAAGTTTTAAATTATATTGAAGAAGTAAATGATTTATTAAAACCAGCAAATATGAACTCGTTTACGCCAGGAAACGGAACAGTTGTTGTTAAGATTAATAATAAAAAAGTTCGTGTTACTAATTTAATGGGGCGTAGTTTTATGGGCCCAGTTGATAATCCTTATACAATTTTTGAAGAGATTATTAATAATGATAATAGTGATCTTCATTTTATTGATTTTCATGCGGAAGCTAGTGCAGAAAAATTAGCTTTTGCTTGGAACTATGATGGTATTATTACTGGTTTTTTTGGAACACACACCCATGTTCAAACGGCAGATAATCGAATATTGCCCAAAGGAACAGCATATATCACTGATGTTGGGATGTGTGGTAGTTATAATTCAATTATTGGAGCAAATCCAGAGGAAATTATTATTAAAGAAAAAACTGGTTTACCAGTGCGTTTTGAACCAGCAACTGAAAATGATAAATTAATTTTTTCAGCAGTATGATTACAAGTAGATGATAAAACCAATCAAGCAGTGAAAATTGAACGAATTTTAATTCGTCCAGAAAATGAAACTGATTTTTTAGCATAGATAAAGGAGCAACTTAAATGACTAGTTTAATTAAAACGAATGTAATCATTATTGTTATTTGTATTATTCTAGGAATTTTTTTGTGTTGTTATTTTTTTCTACGTTGTTATCGTCTTTTAAATAAGAAAACAAAACGAGGAGAAATTCAATTGCCCGAATATATTGAAAATAGACACTTTATTACTTCTAATCAATATGAATTATCAACATTAGGAACAATTGATAAAACTGGTCAGGATATTATTTTAGCAGTTCATGATTTATATGGTAGTAAGGAAAATTTTGCTGGTTTAATTAATAATGCGACATGAGCTAAGCATAAAGTTTCAGTAATTGCTTTTAATCAACGAAATGTTGGGGATAATGTACCAACTAGGATTAAAAATGTTGGAATTTTAGTTAATGATATTATTGATGTAATTACAGCTTTAAAAAATAAATATGAACAACAAAGAATTGTTTTATTATTAGAAGGATTTTCATGTGGTTTAATTAATTTATTATTAGAACAAAAACCATTAATTGAAAAGGTTATTTTTGTTAATCCAATTACAAATTCAAATGGAATAAGATTTTCAATACTTAGTAAAATTGGAATTGGATTTGGATTTTTATTTAATTTAAACAAAATTCTTAAAATTCATATTGATTATCAACTTTTAAGTCAAAATGAAGCCTATAGTACTTTAAAGATGGAAAAAGAACAAACTTATTTTTTAAATCAAATTTTACAATTCAATTATCTTAATAAAAAGATAGTAAAACAAATTAATAATCTCAAAGTAAAGATTTTAATATTGCAAGCAGAGGCTGATAAATTTTATAATGCAAAACAAGTAGTTTTAATTACTAATCCACTGGTTAAAATAAAAAAAATTGAGACAGCAAAACATTATTTATTTACTAATCAAACTATTAGTGCTGAAATTTTTACTGAAATAATTAATTTAAATTAAAATTAACTAATTTTTAAGTTATAATATATTTGTTGTCAAGTAATAACATAAAAATTATTCAGAAGTGGTTAGTACGCTAAACAATGATCCACTAGCAACCCTATATTTAACTAGAAGGTGCTTTTAGCAGGGCAAAATGATATGCTACCAATAAGATTTATTAGTTATTGAATAGAACTTAACTATTAATTTATATGTAAACATATTGTTATTAATGCCACATTATTCTGATGTGGTTTTATTTATGATTAAGGAGAAGAAAAGATGGGAAAAGAACGAATTTTATTTACATCAGAATCAGTATCAGAAGGGCATCCGGATAAGATTTGTGATCAAATTTCAGATGCTGTTTTAGATGCATGTTTAAAAGAAGACCCCTTATCACGAGTGGCATGTGAATGTTTTATTACAACTAATGGGGTTATTATTGGTGGTGAAATTACGACAAAAGCAAAGGTTGATTATGCCAATGTAGCACGGAAAGTGTTAAAAGAAATTGGGTATAATAATGCAGAATGAGGAATTGATTGACAAAATTGTGAAGTTGAAATACTAGTTAAAACACAATCACCAGATATTTCTATTGGTGTTGATAAAGCCGGAGCTGGTGATCAAGGAATTATGTTTGGTTATGCAACAAATGAATCAGATAATTATATGCCGTTAGCAATTTCAATTGCTCATGCCTTAGTAAAGAGAGCAAGTATGCTACGCAAAAAAAGAATGTTTATTGGGGCACGACCAGATATGAAATCACAAGTAACATTAGATTTAACTAATGTTAAACATATTTATATTGATACAATCTTAATGTCAATTCAACATGATGAAGATATTGATGAAGATAAATTTAAGCATTTTGTTATTACAGAAATTATGGAACCAGTTGTGCAAGAATTTAAAATGAATTTAGATTTTAAAGTTTTAATTAATCCAACTGGTCGATTTGTAATTGGTGGGCCAAAAGGTGATGCTGGATTAACAGGACGAAAAAATATTGTTGATACATATGGTGGATATGCTCGTCATGGTGGTGGTGCTTTTTCGGGGAAAGATGGAACAAAAGTTGATCGTTCAGCAGCGTATATGGCGCGTTATGTCGCAAAAAATATTGTTGCAGCAGGACTAACTGAACGATGTGAGATTCAATTATCTTATGCAATTGGCGTCGCTGAACCAATTTCAATTTTTGTTGAAACATTTGGAACTAATTTTGTAACAAATGATATTATTTTGCAGGCAATTAAAGAAAATTTTGATTTTCGTCCACAAGCAATGATTGAAACATTAGATTTACAAAAACCAATTTATCAACAAACTGCAACTTATGGACATTTTGGTCGTTACCATACTGAACTACCATGAGAAAAATTAGATAAAGTTCAAAGTTTAATAAAATATTTACCAGTTGTTTAATTTTTAGATATAATTAACATAAAGAATAAGAGGAGAAAAACTAATGAAGTATAAGTTAATTGCTCTTGATTTGGATGGTACAACAGCAAGGAGAAATCGAATTTCAAAGCAAAATGTTACAGCCATTAAGTGAGCATTGGCAAATGGAATTAAAGTAATTATTGCAACTGGCCGTAGTATTGGTGCCATTAGAAAAGTAGCAAAAAAATTAGGCATTATTGAAAATAAAATGCCAGTAATTGCTTTTAATGGTGGATTAATTTATGATTTTGCGAAAGAAAAGATTATTCAACAAAATGTTTTTTCTAATGATGAATTAATTAATGTTTTTTATCTTGCTAATGAATGTAAAATTCAATTATGAGCATATTCAGTTAAAAATGAGCATTTAGCTTATGTTAATACTAAGCATAGTTTGATTATTAAATGAATGAGTTTTCACACAAAACGAAAAAGAATATTAGTGGGTGAACCTACTGCTTTGTATGATCAAGCTTACAAGTTTGTTGTTAGTGGTAAAAAAGAGAATGTGTTAAAATTTAAAGCAAAACTTTTAGTAAAATATGAATTTAATATTTTTGATTGGTCATATTTACCAAACCAAAGTTTAAATTTAGAAATTAGTCCAAAAGATAGTGACAAAAAAGATGCTTTAGAATATCTTGCTAAAATATATAATATTCAACCAGCAGAAATTATTGCAATGGGGGATGGTTCAAATGATTATGAAATGTTAAAATGAGTTGGTGTTGGAATTGCAATGGGGAATGCCAAAGCGGATATTAAAACTATTTCTGATGATACAACTGCCCATTATCGTCGCTCAGGAGTAGCAAAAGCAATTAATAAATATTTTAAAAAATAAAAAATATCATCAAAACTATTGATATTTTTTTTGTTTTTTTTATAATTAATGTGGTTGTAATTTAAAAACAAAAAGTTTAGTATAACTAAACAAAATTACTAAAGGAGGGGTGTCTATGCTACTAGGAGAAAAAATTAAACTATTACGTCAAAAAAATAATTTAACAATTGAAGAATTAGCAAATCGTTGTGAATTAACGAAAGGCTTTATTAGTCAACTTGAACGCGATATTTCTTCTCCGAGTATTGAAACACTAAAAAGTATTTTAGAAGTTTTAGGCACCAACTTAGCAGATTTTTTTAAACAAGAAAAAAATAGAAAATTCGTTTATGCAGCAGAAGAACATTATAAAGTTGAACAAAATAATTATCGTATTGAATGATTAGTTCCTAATGCACAAGTAAATGAATTAGAACCAATTTTAATTCAAATTAAACCCCAAGGAGAATCAGAACGCATATTACCATTTGAGGGTCAGATTTTTGGTTATGTTTTAAAAGGGACAGTGTTAGTTTATTCTGGACAAAAAGTACAAAAAGCACATACTCGTGATAGTTTTTATTTATATGGTAATAATCAACACTATTTAAAAAACGAAACAAATGAAATTGTTGAAGTATTATGAATATCAACACCACCAATATTTTAAAAGATTAGAAAAGGAGCAGGAGCTTTGGAAACAAATATTTTAGAGTTACGAAACATTTCAAAACAATATGATGGGAAAGTGGTTTTGAAAGGAATTAACTTAAACATTAAAGAAGGAGAATTTGTCACATTACTAGGACCATCAGGATGTGGGAAAACAACAACATTAAGAATTATTGCTGGATTTGAACAACCTAATAGTGGGGAATTATTATTTTTAGGGAAAGACTATTTAAAAACACCCGTTCATAAACGAGAAGTTAATACTGTTTTTCAAAATTATGCCTTATTTCCGCATTTAACTGTTTTTGATAATATTGCTTATGGATTAAAAGTTAAGCGTAATAAATATGATGTTATTGAAACTGAAGTAAAGAAATTTTTACAATTAGTAGGATTAGAAGGCTTTGAAGATAAATCAGTTGAACAATTATCGGGAGGGCAACGCCAACGTGTTGCATTAGCACGAGCATTAATTAATAAGCCAAAGGTTTTATTATTAGATGAACCAATGGCTGCATTAGATGTTAAATTACGAAAAAAAATGCAAGCAGAATTAAAAGCTTTGCAAGGAGAAATTGGAATTACTTTTATTTTAGTAACACATGACCAAGAAGAAGCATTAACATTGTCTGATCGTATTATTGTAATGAATGATGGAGCAATTCAACAAGTTGGTACACCAGAGGAAATTTATAATGAACCAGAAAATTTATGAACAGCACAATTTATTGGTGACTCAAATATTATTTCAAATGCAATTTTTATTAAAGATAATTTAGTAACAATTGATGGTAAAAAAATTGTTTGTGTTGATCGTGGATTTGGTGAAAATGAAAATCAAATTGATATTATTATTCGTCCTGAAGATATTGATATTGTTCCAGTGGGAAAAGGATTCTTTACAGGAACAGTTAAAAGAGTTAATTTTAAAGGAGTTCATTGGGAAATTATTGTTAAATGTAAAGAACGAAAATATTTAATTCATTCAACAGATAGAGTTAAAGAAGGTGACCAAGTTGATATTTCGTGAAATGTTGAAGATATTCATGTTATGTGGAAAGAGATTGATGATTAAGGAGCAAGAATGATGGAAAACAAAAGTAAACCACCAAAAAAGGGTAAAAGATGATTTAAAAAACAAGATAGTAAGGTTAAATCAATTAGTCAACATTTTGCTGCTTGATGTCGAACAAAATATTTAAACATTTATTATCATGCGAAACAAAACAAATGGTTTAAAAGAGGATTTAATCCAATTTTATGGCCATATCTTATCATTATGATTTTGTTAATTGTTGTACCATTATTAATTATTTTATTATATTCATTTATTCAACCAACGGGAAATAGTTTAGGTTTTGAAATTAATTTTAAAAATTTTGTAACTTTTTTTTCAGAGCAAAAATTTGTGATTGCACTTTTCTTAGCTTTAGGATATTCATTAATTGCGGCCTTAATTGCAATTGTGATTGCGTATCCAGTTGCTTATGTGATGGCGTTTTGTAAATCAAAACTATTGTCAAAAAATATTTGAATTTTAGTAACCTTACCAATTTGAATTAATATGTTACTAAAAATTATTGGATTACAAACACTGTTTAATATTATTGCTTCAAATTTACTTGGAACACCAATTTCGGTTGTTATCGGAATGGTTTATGCATTTTTACCATTTATAATTTTACCAATTTATAATAGTTTAGATAAAATTGATACATCATTAATTGAAGCTTCAAAAGATTTGGGAGCAAACGGTTTTAAAACATTTTGAAAAGTTATTTTTCGTCAATCAATCCCAGGAATTATTGCAGGTGGAACATTATTATTAGTTCAAGCAGCAACTTCTTTAATTATTGTTAAATTTATGGGGAATGGTTGAATTAATTTAATTGTTGATGTGATTGAAGCATATTTCTTTAAAGGAGAAAAATTTGGAATTGGCGCAGCAATATCAGTTGTCTTAGCCCTTATTGTTTTTTTAATTATTGTGTTATCAAATGCATTATCAAAATATTTTGAAACAAGAAAGGGGCGTCGCAATGAAAAATTTTTTTAAATCATCTTATATGGCATTAATTATGTTATTCATTTATATTCCGATTATGATTTTAATTTTATTTTCATTTAATAGTGGTGAAAGTATGAGCATTTTTAATGGTTTTTCCGATCGTTGGTATAAACAACTTGCTAATGAACAACCTTTTTTACAAAGTATTATTGTTTCAGTCTTTACAGCGATAATTGCAACTGTTGTTTCAGTTATTATTGGAACTTTAGCTGCAATTGGATTAAGTCGAGCACGCCGAGTTACACAAAAAATGACATTATCAATTACTAATATTCCGTTAATTAATGCTGATATTATTACGGCTGTTTCGTTAATGATGTTATTTATTGCCTTAGGAGCAAACTTTGGAATGTTAACATTAGTTTTAGCACATATTTCATTTGATCTACCATATGTAATTATTACAGTATTACCACGCTTACGGAAAGTTGATCCAAAATTAATTGAGGCTTCATTAGATTTAGGTGCAAAACCATCTCAAACTTTACGAAAAATTATTTTACCAATTTTAAAACCAGCAATTATTGCAGCTGCAGCAATTGCCTTTGCAATGAGTTTTGATGACTTTATTATTTCCTATTTTACTGGTGGTGATGATGTCAATGTTGCAACTTTTATTTATACAATGAAACGAATTAAGCCTTTTATTAATGCTTTTGGAACAATTTGTATTGCAATTATTGGAGTTGTTATTATTGGATGAAATGGGTGAAATGTTTATAAAATTAATTATAATAAATTTCGTCGAGAAATGCTAAAAGGAACTTATAAAGATAAAGATATTATGCGTTATGAAAAAAAATTAGCTTTACTTTATCATCAATTAAATAATAAAAAAATTAATAATGAAAAACAAAAAGAACAATTACGTTGAAAAATTGTTAGACTAGAAAAAAAATACGATAAAAGTGTTTTATGAATTAAGAATAAAAAACAAACTTTTATTGAGCGGCAAGAAACTAAAGAAAATATTAACAAAATATCACGGAAAAAATTCCGTTGATTGGTAAAAAGTTGAAAACCATTGTTACTAGCAACAATTTCAGTTGGTTCAATTGTGTTACTAACAGCAGTTTATATTAAAAATAATATTTATGATTTAGCAGTGGCAAATTGAGGTGAATATATTACTTCCGATTTAATCCGTGATTTTGAAAAAAAATATAATGTAAAAATTAAATATAGTGTTTATGATAGTAATGAAACATTATATAACAAATTATATACGACACATTATGATGTAATGGTTCCAAGTGATTATATGGTGAATAAGTTAGCACAAGAAGGTCGCTTAGAAGAAATTGATTATCAAAAATTAAATGATGTTGATAAGAATTTTAACATTATTAAACCTAACCCAAATTATCATGGACAAGATGTTACAGAACGAACAATGGGAAATGAATATTTTAATGATTTAAATGTTGATATAGCAACAGTACAAAAAACAAATCCAGAATTTTATCAAAATTGTATTGTTCCTTCTACTTTGGATCCAACAACATCAAAATGTTTTGATAAAAATTATGCGGCATCATTAGTTAATGTATTATTAAATGTTTTAAATAAAAATAAATTGAAAAAAGTTATTCTTCAAAGTGGAGAGAGTGAAGTTACTCAAAAAACAATTGTCAATTATAGTTTACCTTATTTTTGAGGGGAAGTATCACTGGTGATTAATCCAACAGAAAGTAACTTAAATTTGTTAAATGATATGTTTGCTAAAGCAAATCAAAATTTACCAACAACAGCTCAAGGTAAATTTGGTTATCAACGTGAAAAGTGAGCATCTAGTGAAAATCGTGACCAAATTAAACTTAATGATGTTAAAAATAATAATGTTATATCAAACGGAATTTCATGAGATATTTTATGACAAGCAGCAGCAAATAAACGAGTTTTAATTAATAATGATCCACGAAATTTATTTATGTTAACTAGTGAAAAGAATTATTTCAAACCAGTGCCAACAACGCAAATGGAGGTTGATCATGGTTACAACGAATTAGCAACATTATTAAAACATAATAATGTTGCCTTAATGAATGATGAGTTAATAAACGCCGTTGGTGATGGACATTTTGATTTTGCTTTTATGTATAATGGCGATGCAATTTATGCTGATACATTATTTGCTAAAAGTCATCAAGAAGCTAGTGGAACAAAATTAATTATTACCCGCCCACGAGCAACAAAGGCGTGAAAACCAGAAACAATTGAAGGAACTAACATTTGAAGTGATAACATGGTTTTATCAAAAAATGCTAGAAATCGAGACTTAGCTTATAAATTTATGAATTTTATTATTCAAAATTCATCCGCATTAACAGAAGAAGCAAATTATACTTCACCGTATCAACAAGTAATAGACTATGAAAATAATTATAATTATAGTAATGGTCATGATCCAGAATCTGGTGCAATGGTTAATTATCAGCGTGATTATGTTCCTGTGGCAAAACTTAATAAGAAGGGAATGTATGTTGCTCAACCAGAAATGGCAGATGGTCCATTTGAGATAACTGATTTAGATAGTTATGTATTAAATAAATATAATATTTTAATTGCTGGAAAAAACTAATAATTATTTTGAAAATAAAAAATAGGAGTCATTAACTTCTATTTTTTTTATTTTTAACATTAAATTTTAATTAACAAAAGGAAAATAAAAATAACATGATTATATAGTAATTTGAAAGTAGGGGAGAACAATTAAAAAGTAGGGGTACTTTATGTTTACAATTTTATTTGGAGTATTAGTTACTTTAATTTATTTCTTATTTTCTTTTCGTGATAATAATTATCAAAAAAATAAAACTACAACAGATTTTAATAATAATATTTATCAAATTGTTTTTACTAATAAATATAATTTGCCATTACTTAACAAAAATATTATTCCAACCCCACTTCAAATAACTGAACAAATGCTTGGCATTTCAATTGAAGAAATTTTATTAAAATTTAATTTTAAGTTCCAAAATTATATGCCAATTAATAAAAATACGTTACAAAAAAAATATCGACAAATGACAAGTATTGGCTTAATTCCAAACCCAAAATATATTAAATGATATCAGCGCCATTTAATTAACAAACAACTTTTAAATCAAGTTTTAATTCCGCAATTTTTACAGTCTTAAATCATAAATATTTTACAATTAAAAATTGTTGATGCAAAAATAATAGTAAATAAATTACAACAATATTTAACAGGAATTTATGTGAAATATTTTAATATTATAAGGTTATTTTGTGTTTTTTAATTTAAAATCTAAATTAAAATTTTTAAAACAAGAACAATTTTTATTGGTGGGTGGTATTATTGGATTTAATTATTTATTATTAATTAATAGTTATTGGTCAATTTTAGTTATTTTAGGTTTAGGTTTTATTTTGATTTGACAACAACAAAAAATTTATTTAGGATTATTAATTTTTGTAATCATTATTTCAGCATTATGTCATTATTATTTGCAACAACCAAGTTTCCAAGAGAACAACATTGTTTATGGTAGAATTCAAAAGCACGGGAATGGTTATTATTATTTGAGTGTTGGTTGAAAACAATATTTTTTAAAAACAACTATTAATTTTAATTTACATGATCAAATTTATTTATAAGGTTATTATTCTAACATTAAATCAGCATCTAATGTGTATGAATTAAATATGCAATCGTTTTTAAATGCTAATAACATTTTTTATCAATTTAATATAACGAAAGTAATTGCTGTTAAACCTGGAAATACGGTTCTTGCTAAAATAACAAAGTTTTTTAATAGTTATGATGACCTAACAAAAGATACGCTTGCTTTATTTTTGTTTGGTCAAAAAGCAAAGACAACGCTTGTTTTATATGATTATTTTATTCAATTGGGTTTTATTTATTTATTAATTGTTTCAGGCTATCATCTTAATATTTTGTTTTATATTTTAACCAAAATTTTTAAGCGTATAATGCGAAGAAAAGGTTATTATTATATAATTTACTTATTCTTATTTTTTTATTTATATTTGTTAAATTTTTCTTTTGCTAGTGTGAAAGCAATTATCTTGTTATCGTTATCACTATTTAATGCTCATTTTTGAAATTATAAATTAACAGCAAAATCAAAATGAAATTTAAGTATTTTATTAATATTATTATTTTTTCCATACAGTTTTTTAGGAAGTGGGTTTTGATATAGTTTCACAATAACATGTCTATTTTTAAACTTAAATTCAAAAACAAAACATTATTATTTTTGACAGAAATTACTATACTATAACTTAATGGCGTTTATTTTTTTACTTGGATGAATGTTATATTTTAGTTATCAATTAAATTTTTCTAGTATTTTATTTAATTTGTTATTGCTCCCAATTTTATCATTAATTTATTTGTTTTCTTTAATAATTGTTTTTATTCCACCATGCTATTTTATTTATCAATATTTTTATTTATTTTTAATCAATTATATGGTGATTTTAAATAAAATTAATTTAATTTGGAATGTTGGTTATGTCCCTGTGTGATATCTTTTTTTATATTATATTCTTTTATGAGGAATAATGAATAAGAGTGAATTTGTAAATAAGATATTTAGAATATTTTGCATTCTGTCAATAATTTGCTATGGTTTACAACCATATTTTACTAGTATTCATTATTCAATGACAATGTTAAATGTTGGTAATGGTCAAACAATTGTTTTTCACGACAAGCGAGCTTGAAAAACAGTTTTATATGATGTTTGTGTGGGATATGGTCGTTCAAAACAATTAGTTAGTAATTATTTAAAATGAGCAGGTATTAATTGAATTAATGCTATTTTTATTTCTCATCACCATGATGATCATAATAATAATTTACCAATTGTAAAAAAATATTTTAATGTTAAACAAGTGATTCAAAATAATACAAAGTTTAGAAAATTTCAATTTGGAGGATTAAAATTTACTGTTTTGCATAAAACAATTAATGATGAGGATGAAAACAATAATAGTTTAGTGCTTTTGGTTAAAATAAATCAATACCAAATTTTATTAACAGGTGATATTAGTAAAAAAAATTGAGATAAATTTATTAAAAGAACAATTATATCCAATCACTTTGTTACAAGTGCCACATCATGGTTCAGAGACTAGTTCAAGTTTAGTATTTTTGCAGAAAATAATGCCAAAAGTTTGTTTTATTTCTGGTGAAAAAACAAAACGCCAAAATTATCCAGCACAAATAGTTATTGAAAATTTAAAAACTATTAGACGCCAAATTTATTTTACAAATGGTAAACAGAATCTTCAATTTAATATTATGTCAGACTCAGCAGCAATTAAATTATTTTAAATCACCAATTTATTTTTTACTTTTATGATAATATTACTTTATCATAGGTTTTAGAATATTTTAAAGGAGTTTTAAAAGATGTTTTTAATATATGGAGAAGATGCTTTTTTAATTAAAATGAAAAAAAATAAGATTTTAAAAAAAATTAATCCTGATAATGATTATGATTTACAAGAATATAATTATTTAGAAGACTCACTACCATCTATTTTGAATGATGCTAACACTATACCAATGTTTTCAGAAAAACGAGTAATAATAGTTAATGATAGTTACTTTCTTACAGAAGAAAAAATTAAGGCAAAAATAGATAATAAAAACAATTTAACAAGTTTAATGGAATATTTAGCAGCCCCAAATCCGAGTACTTTTATTATTTTTATTTGTCCAGTAAATAAGCTTAGTAATCGTTTAAAAATAACTAAGCAAATGCTAGCATTAACTAGTGTTTTAAAGGCAACAAATTTATCATATAATGAATTAATCAAGTTTATTGATGATTATATTACAAAGAATAATGGAACTATTAACCAAAATTTAATTCCTAAGATTGTTGAATATTTGCCAAATAATTTATATATTATTAAAAATGAATTAGAAAAATTGTTATTGATAAATTCAAAAATTACGATGGATTTAATTTCAAATAATATGACAAAATATTTAGATACAGATATTTTTAAATTAGTTGATGATTTACTAAAAAATGATTTAAATAGTTTTTTAATAAATTATCATTATTTACAAGAACGAGGTTTAAATAGTATTGCTTTATTAGCATTAATTACCAATAGTGTTATTTTTACAAGAGACATTATTGTTTTATCTGTTTTAAAGAAAACACCTTCACAAATTGCGGAAATTTTACAAATTCATCCTTTTCGAGTAAAAAAGATTTCAGAACATATGCATAATTTTAGTATTAATAAAGCAAATAATATTATTCAAGAATTATTTTGAATTGATTATAATATAAAAAAAGGTATAATAAGAAGAGAAATTAGTAGTGATTTGTATTTAATTAAATTATTTGATATAAATTAAATTATCACAAAAAGAGAGATGAGGGACATAAATAAATGAAAGAAAATAAATTATATGCCCATATAGTTTATACATTATATAATATCTTTAACGATGATAATATTAAGGCACAAGTAATAGTTAACCCAGATTTTAAAAAATTAGTAATTCAACAAATTTGTAATTTATTAACATTAGAAAAAGAATTTAATGCAAATTTAAATGATAATAAATTTACTTTTTCATTTGCTCAAGTTTTGGCTGATATTACTAATGAATCAGAAATTATTGAAAAGGTTGATGGTGCTACTTTTAATATGTTAGATGAAGAATATGTTGCTTTTGTGCAATATATTGTTTCAAATTTTGCTGTTGAGAAAAATTATATTACAAGAGAAAACATTATCACTAATGAGTTAATTGATGCCACAGCAGATTTTACTGATGAAAAAGCAATTGATAATGCTCGTGAAAAGTTAAATAAAGTTAATGAAGGTGAGGCAGCTGAATCTCAGTCTGAAGTAGGACGACGACCGCCAACAGGAATCGGAGGTATAGGGGCTCTAATGGGCGGTATCGGGTTAGGAGACTTTAGTAATCCAAACAAATTTGATATGTCACAAATGATGCAACAAATGGCAAATATGCCAATTCATCCACGCTTAGATCCACGGTTTTATTTCTATACTTTAAAACCAAAGTATATGCCAATTTTAAAGAAAATTGTTGCTGGTTTTGTTATTTTAGCTTCTGCTTTGTTAGTTTTATTGTGATTTTTAAATTCCTATCTAAATATCCATTTAGAAACAAAAGTAATTATTTATACAATTCCGGGAACTCGTTTACCTGTGATTATAGGTGGTGGGGCTGATAGTGCTTTACATAATACTAACAATAATTTTAGTGAAGTATTTAGCTTTGGTTCAAGATATAAGTTTTTATTAATGCAATCCGCTGGGCTACAAACCTTCTCAGGAATTTTATCGATCTTACCGGGAATTTTCTTGGGTTATGAATTGTTAGGGAAAAAACGTTTTAAACGTGATAATTATGTCGTTAGGTTTTGACCAGTTGTATTATCAATTGTTATTCTTCTTTATTCTTCATTGTCATTAATTCAAGTATTATTACCAAATGCTGTTGAAAAATATTTTAATAGTAGATCGGTACCTAATGGTGGATTTTTAATTCAAAACGATCCACAATTAGCAATCAAAGGGTACTTATTATTACCAGATTCAGATTTAGCTATGACAATTAATAGTTTAGTAAGTGAAGTTTATAATAGTACAACTTACCAAGTATTACGTATTTTTACAATTATTTCAATGATTGCTGGTCTTATTGCTGGTATTATGGTTATTATTTTAGCAGTTTTAGCTCCTAAAACAGACCGTAATAAATTGATTCGTGCCAATACAGAATATCAAAAAGCCGTTACTGCAATGATGAATGGCCAAAAATATGAAATGGATCCAACATTATTTGATGATGAATTTAAGGATGATAATGTTTTTGAAAAAGATGATTCTAATAAATCAAAAGATAAATAAAAAAATCATAACTAGTTATGATTTTTTTATTCTTTTAATATTTACTGTCTTTGTTGAAAAGGATTTTAAAATTAATGTGCTTTAAGCATTAATCTGCTTTTAACATGAGCAGCTTTATTAGCATGATAAATTCCTTTAGTAACTGCTTTGTCAACTAAAGTAATTGCAGTATTAACTAATTCTGATGCGTTTGCTTCTTGTGCGGTAATAGCGATTTCTGCTTTTTTGATTGCTGTTTTTACTGATGATTTAAAAGATTTATTTGCTAAGTTAGTTTTTGAATTTGTTTTAACTCTTTTAATTTGTGATTTAATATTAGCCATTTTTGCTCTCCTTTCAACTTTTAAGACACAAATTAATTATAGCAAATAGATAAAAAAGTGTAAAGAAAAGTAGTACTTTTTTTAACATTTTATCATTATTTTTTAATATATATATGTATAATAATATAAAGTAGGTGGATAGGAATGGGATATTATTATCAACACCGTTTAGGGTTTTCTTTTCATTGTTTGCAACGAATTCGGGAACGAATTCCTGATTTTACAAATGAAAATGATTGAATTATTAAAGAAAAAATTATTAAAATGATTGATAATTCTTCTGATCGCATTGAAACAACAAAAAATTTATATATTAAATTAGATGATAATTTAAAAGGGAACTTATATGTTGTGGTTGCAAAACACACAAGATTAATTGTAACAGTAACGCCAATGAGACCTGAAAAATTATTGGATATTATTACAAGGAATTAATTTTTATTTTTTATTTAAAAAAGCAATATGTTATAGTTAAATTGTAGGCAAAGGAGAATAACAAGGATGAAAATTGTGATTGGGAATGATCATACAGGGATTGATATGAAAAAAGCAATTTTTAAGCATTTAATTGAACAAAAACATGAAATTATTAATTTAGGCACAGATAGTATTGAAGCGGTTGATTATCCTGATATTGGCCAAGCTGTTGGTGAAAGAGTAATTAAAGAAAAAAATAGTGTTGGGATTATAATTTGTGGAACAGGAATTGGAATTTCAATTGCGGCAAATAAAGTAAAAGGAATTCGAGCAGCATTGTGTAATGAAACAGTGCTAGCAAAATTAGCACGCAAACATAATAATGCTAATGTTTTAGCATTGGGCGCTAGAGTTATTGCAAATCAAAATGCAATTTGAATTGTTGATATGTTTTTAAATACTACTTTTGATTCTGGACGTCATGCTCTTCGTGTTGAAAAACTTAATAACCTTTAGGGATGAATTATGAATAATTGAGACCGTTTATTTTTGTCTCCTTTTTTAACAATTTTATTTATGTTAGATTATATAATTAATTTGGTTAAAAAAGGAATAAAATCTTTTTATCAATGAGTTTTTATTGTTCAGCATTTTTGTTTTTGGTTAGCATTATCATGTTTACTAACTTTAAATTATAATTTTATTATTTTTGATTTTGCCAAAAATATTAATTCAATTGCTATTTTATTAACAGTTAGTACTTCTTTGTATGCAGCATTTTTTATTCCAGCTTCATGAATTACAGGATTATTTCGAAGTCGTAAATTATGGTTTTGAATTTCTTATGGTTTAATGTTTTTAGGAATTTTATTAGTTTTTATTTTACCGCAAAATTGAAGTGCTATGATTTTTTGTACGATTGTTTTTGGATTTGGTGTTTCAACAAATTCATTATGATATTTAAGTTTTAATGAGATTTATTTATATCGAACTAATCCTTTTGCAACAGTAACTTTAAATTTGCCAATTGTCATAATAGCAAATATGGTTGGTGCTAATGTATTGATGTTTGTTAAAAATTTTAATAAGGGTGAATTAACTTCACATTATATTATTTTTGGAATAATTACTATTGTACTAATATTTTCGTTTGTTTTTTGCTTTTTTATGCCGGAAATTAAAACTAATATTGGTGCTCTTGCTCCGAAAATTTTAAAGCAGTTTAGTTTATTTTCATGATGAAAAATTATTGTTATTCTTAGTTTATTATTTTTTATTGCTATTTTAAGAGAATTAAGTCAATGTGATTTTTTGAACATTATTTTAGCACAAGAAACTTGAATACTTTATCACAATAAAATAATGGTGGAATACTATTTACATTTAGTTCAAGAAATTTGATGGTTTGCTCAAATTATTGGAGCAATGTTTATTTATTTTTTTATTAGAAAAATTGGAATTAAGAATTCATTAATTTTAGCATTAATAATTTGATCTTTATATTTTGTTTTTGTTGCTATAATTTCAATTCCGGAAGTTTTATTAATTTGTAAATTATTAAATGGCTTTGCAATGATATCTTTATTTGGAATTTTATTTTCAATGACAATGATGTGGAATTATCGGATTCAAAATCAACCTGTCACGGGTTGCTTTTCAGCATTAAATGCTTTAGTAACATTTCTTGTACATTTTTTAATTCGTGTTTTTGCGCACTATCAAGTTGGTATTTTTAGTAATTTAAATTTAGATTGAAATTTACCATTTGTTAAAAATGATTTATTTTTAGATTCATTAAAACAAGTTATTTTATATTTATATTTAGGCTGTGCTATTAGTTGTTTTATTTTAATTGTTCATTTTCTTTAGTGATAAATTTATTAGTGGTGAATATTATAATCCAAACCAAGTTGAAAGTAAGATTACCGAATTAGTCGGAATGGTTGTTGACCAACAGCTTGACCAAAAAAATGTTTTAAATAAATATTTACAAAACAAAAAAGAAGTTACATAATAACTTCTACTGAGATAATATCCTGCATTTCTTGTTTAACAATTTGTTCAACACCATCTTTAATTGTTGAATCAATTAATCCACAACCAACGCATGCTCCTGCTAAACGAACATAAACAATATTATTTTTAACTTCAACAAATTCAATATCTCCGCCATCTTGGTTGATATAAGGTCGTAGATTATCAATAATATCTTTTGCTTGATTTGTTTGTGTCATTTTAATCACCTTCACCATTTAATTATAGCATTTTTATAACAAAGTTAGTTTAATTAATTATGGATATGTATATAATAATAAGTAGAAATTCAATTTAGAATTTTTATTGGAGCTTAAATGTTTAAAGGAGGACTAATGGAAGAAAAAAGTTTTAGTATATATGGCCTGTCTGCTGGAATAAAATTAGCAGATGAAATTTGTAAAATTTTAGGTGTAACAAGACAAGAAATGGAAACTGTTCGTTTTGCTGATGGTGAAATTTTGGTGCGCGCAATGAATTCAGTACGGGGAAAAGATGTTTATATTATTCAGTCAACATCTTGACCAGTTAATGAAAATTTAATGGAATTATTAATTGCGATTGATGCTCTAAAACGTGGTAGTGCACAAAGCATTAATGTGATCATTCCTTATTTTGGATATGCTCGTCAAGACCGAAAAGCACGCGGTCGTCAACCAATTACATGTAAATTAGTGGCAAATATGTTAACAACAGCGGGGGCAACAAGATTAATGACTGTTGATTTACATTCACCACAATCAATGGGATTTTTTGATGTTCCAGTTGATGATTTACGTTCAACACAAGAATTAGTAAGAACAATTGTTCGAAAAATTGAAGAAGATCATCTTAAAGAAGAAGTAACAATTGTTTCTCCAGATCATGGTGGATTAGTAAGGGCACGAGATGTGGCTAATCGTTTAGGGAATTTGGCTGGGAATATTGCAGTAATTGATAAGCGCCGTCCAAAACCAAATGTTAGTGAAGTTCAATTTATTTTAGGAGATATTAAAGACCGTATTTGTTTTATTGTTGATGATATGATTGATACGGCTGGAACAATTTGTAATGCAGCAAAAGCGTTAAAACAGAATGGGGCAAAAGCAGTTTATTTATTAGCATGTCATGGGGTATTTTCACCCCCAGCAAAAGAACGTTTAACAGAACTTATTAATGATGGGACAGTTAAAAAAGTTATTGTTACAAATACAATTGATATTAATCAAGACCGATTATTTGATGGGTTAGAAATCATTTCCATTGCTGATTTAATTTCACAAATGATTAAAGCAATGATTGAAAAACGTAGTTTATCGGATGTTTATTCAAAATGTAATGAACAAATAAAAAAAATAATTGAGAAAATAAAAAAGTAAAATAGTTGGTAAAGTTTGCACTCTTTAACTGGAAGGAATGCAAAATTTTTTATAACATTTAACTTTAAAAAATAAAAAGTAAATAAGTTTTATTATTTTCCTATTAATTATTAAGTCTACTGCCAATAATTCGTATTTTCTTGAATAAATGAAAACATCAGCAAACTTTCAAATTAAAATTATATTGTCTGAACATAAAATATAAAAAATAGTTTTTAAAATAACATTAAATTTGATTGTCATAAAAATTTATTCATAATTATAAATTTTAAAATTAATTATTTATTTTTTTGTATTTTATATTTATATCGTGTATAATTTTTTTTAATTTATTTTATTGATTAATAACTTTTTTGTAATATCATTTATGAGTCAGTGTATTTTTTATAAAGGGGTTATTTGAATATGAACAACAACGAAAAAGAAATTAGTGAAAATATGAATGGCGATGATGGATATTTTTACACTATATACTGCCTACAAATTTTTAAAAGAAAATAGTTATATTTATAAAAAATATTATAAAAATTTTTGGTTCAAAACTGTTATTAATATTCTTATTTCTATTAAATCCTACTAAAAATAACCAAATGAGTAGTTAAATTTATTTAAAAATAAATTTGTAGACAGTGTATAGTGCAAAAATAAACAACAAAATTATTTATTCAATTCACATAAAAACTAGTGTGCCTTAGCTAAAATATATGATCGATTATAATAAATATTAAAATCCTTTAACCATGACACGGAAAAAGTTTAAGATTTTAATAATACAAAATATAGCAAATGGAATTAATATAATTCACGCTTCACCTAAGAAAACCATTATCTCAGGTAAAATATTTGTTATACCTTCTTTAACTTTTCATAATGCACTAGTCAAACCAGTTCAAATCCCAGTCATACCCTCAGTAATAGTTTTAGGTGTAGGTGTAGTTGCTGTTAAAAAATTAAACGCTGTTGTTAAATACATACCTAACATTATTTATTACTCTCTTTTCTTTCAATTTCTTTTTTTTCTTTTTTCTTTCCTCGAATTTGTTTAATTTTTTGATAAATTGATAAACCAATTCAAGCAAAAATCCCTAATATAATAACAACACTAAATATTGTCGTTAATCAAGTTGGCATATTACATCTCCTCTCTAAAAATATTGCGGCACGCTTCGCGTGTTCGCTACGCTCAAAATAAACTATATTGAATAAATTACCGCTAATAAATTACGCGGATAATTTATTCATTTTCTTTTACATTATTAATTACTATCTTATTTACAGTATTAATAACAATATCTTTTCCATACTTAGTTACTAGGGACCGCAAAATAAAATAATGTTTCTTTTCAATAAAAAATCAACTCCTTTCTGAGTTGATTTGTTGCACTTCGATTACACAATGTCTTGAGAAAAAACATTATTAATTTCTCCATTAGTATTTATCAAAAGAATAATACCTTTATTACTATTTATTAAAGGATTGCTAAAAATATTTATAATTGAATTAAAAAAAATATTATAAAATTGATGTTGTGGATTCATTTTTGATACAAAAAGTAATTCATCATTACCACCGGTTTCCCTTAATTTTATAAGTATATAATTTATTAATTGTTGAATATTTATAATAGAATTTTGAGATCTTTGATTAAAAATTATTTTTATATCTCTAATCGATTTATTTGATAAATAGATTGCTCATTCTTCAAGATAAAAATTATTATTATCGTCATGAAATAAATTATCTTTTAATACTTTATCTTCTCCTTCATTTATTTGATCATTAATACCTTGATTTCTTCTATTTGAAGATTCAGGAATATTATTACTATTATTTGGCATCATTGCCATTAATGGTGTTATTCCAGTAGTTAATAATGTAAATGAACTTACTAATCCTAAATTTTTTTTCATATATATTATTCCTTTCTTTTATAAAAATAGAAATAATAGGCTTATTTTCCTTATTTTTTCCATAAATTTAAAAAGAATTAATATAATATTAAAATTTGATACAATAATTTATAAAAACACAAGGAATTTAAGCATTTTGTGTTTATACACTATAAAATTATATTTCTATTTTTATAAATTAATTTTATCATACTTATTTTTTATACATTTAAAATGTCCATTATAAAGTAATTGATTTTTATTTTCATTAATTTTTAATAATCCTGCTTGGGTAAAAATAATTGGAATTTCTTTATTACAAACAGAACAAATTTTATTATAATGTCCTATTATTATTTTATAACTATTCATTTTTTTCACTTCATTTGTTAATTTTTCTTTTCTGTTTTAAACATTTTTATAAAAATCTTTTCTAATACATCAATCACAATGCTATTACCAGCTTGTTTATAAAGTTGTGTTTCTGAAACAATTTTGCTTGCTTTATCAAAGTCTTTATTACTAAACCCCATTAATAATCAACATTCACGAGGTGTTAATGTTCTTAAAAAGTATTTTTTTTATCAATTAAAAAAGATAATATTTTATTAGTATATTTATTTTGTATTTTATTATCAATCATAATTTTATTGACATTACTTGCTGCGATTGTTCCTATATAATTATTTTCTGTTTTTCAAAACCGATTATATGATCCATTAATTAGCAAACCATCTTTTGCTCGTGGTAAAACAATAAAATTACCATAATTCTTAATTGATGGAATTGCAATAATTCCTGCATTTCTTCATCGCATTTGTTTGACCGCGTAAAATATTCGGTTTGTATAAAATTTCCAAAAAATAATAAAAAGATAGATATAAAATTCTATTTTTTTTAATTAGGTTAAAATTGTCGTTAACCTTGGTTAGTTTAAGAAAATAACAGCAAAACCAACCGAATAAAACTCTCCTACTTGGAATGTCGTAAAACCAAGCAAGCGAGGATAAACAATACAGTGGTGGCCGTACTGCTACGACATAATGGAGGCAATTCTTTTAGGCAATATAAAAGAGTTATTGTGGTTTGGGGATAAATCTTTAACCTGCAATGGTTAAAGGGTAAGTGTTCCACAATAAAAAAATTTAGAAATCTTACTATTTATAAGGAGGATTTGAAAGTGTCTTTAAAAGAACTCTGTTGAAAAGAGTTAAAAATTAAATTAACAAATAAGAGAGGATTAATTAATAAATGTCAGTGTTATATCAATGAGTACTTTACAAAATTAACCAAAAACAAAAAAGGCGGCTGATATTGTAAAAAGTATGCTCGGTATTGTTTAGCGAGACTAGAATTTATTAATAAACAAAAAATAAGTTATAATCTTTGATTTTTGACTTTACAATGCAAAAATAATCACCAAATTATTAAAAAAAATAATTTTTAAGAAAAATAAATGATGAATTATTAATATCAAAAATTAGAAAGGAAAAATTATATGGTTGAAAATAATATCAAAAATACAATTAGCGATTTAATTAACGAGATTAAAACAACAACAGAAAACAATTTAAGCAATTTAGAACAAATTATGGAAACTTTAATTGACAAAGTTAACAATATTGAAAATATTTTAAATCAAATACGATAAAAAATAAGTTAAACCAACTATTTATTAAAATTAATTGGTTTTTTATTTTTGATAAATAAAAAAGAAAGTGAGGTATTAAATATGACATGTCAAAGAATTAAATGTAATGATAATGGTTTTTTAGGAAATAGTTATTTAGAAAAAAATAACTTAAATAATCAATTTGAATACAATATAAATTACAAAAAATCAATAATCTTATGTCAAAAACATTGATTATATACTTATAAATTAGAAAACAATTTAGTTTTAAAAGGAGAATTAAAATAATGAGAAAAAGTTGTCCTAAATGTAGATCAAAAATAGATGGTGATAATAAACATTTATGATGCACAAATGTTTATTGTATTTTTGCAAAAAACCCATATATTTTTAAAAAGAAAAAATAGATAAATATGTTTGTTTGTGACTCTTATTTTATTTTGTTTTTTATTTAAGTTTTTAGATGATCGCTTAGTTATTTAAAATGTTGTGAAATATTAGAAAATTTGGAGGAAATTTAATATGTTTGATAAAAAAGCAATATAAAGAATGAAACATATTATCAAAATATTTAAGTTGAGATGAAATATTTATATATTTCAAAAAAGTTTATCATTATGAAACCGAAGAAGAATTAACTCAAGTACTTAATAATTATTTAAACAATTTACCAATTAAGGATATTGAAGAATATGAAAGAGAGATTTTAAATAATGACTATAACAGAATCAATTAAATTTAACAAACTACAAGAAGAAAATTAATAACTTAAAGCAGAAAATGAAGCACTTAAAAAAGAACTTGCTGATTTACGTTTTGCTGATTTACAAGGTATTAAAATTACAAAAAAACAATTAAAACAATTAACTGTTATTGAGGGGGATAAATAATGTTAGAAAAATTAAAAGATTGAATTGAAATATATAATAATAATTTAAAAATTAAAGTTAAAAGTATACAATCAATTATTTTTAAAGGAAAAATAAAAGACTTTAAAGGTTATGAAATTTTTAAGGATTGTAAAATTATTCATAAATCAGTAAATGCTAATTTTAATTATTATTACATAAATACATCAACTTTGACTAAGCAACAATTAGACAAATTAACTGTTATTGAGGAGGAATTATAAAATGAAAAAATTACAAGATTTAATTAAAGATTTAACAGATATTACTGTTGAACAAAATAAAATAAATGATTATTTAGAAAATGAAGTATTAAATTTAATAGGTGTTAATTTACAAGATGCTTCTTTACGATGTGCTGATTTACGATGTGCTAATTTATCAGAAGCTGATTTATCTGGTGCTGATTTACGATTTGCTAATTTACAAGGTATTAAAATTACAAAAGAACAATTAGAGCAATTAATTGTTATTGATGAGGATAAATAATGGCAGAATATTGTAAAAAATGTCAATGCCTTGTTAATCAAATTAACTCTGATTATTGTTTATTTTGTGATAATGATGTACTTGAAACACAAAATAATGCACTTAAAGCAGAAAATGCGGCTGATATTGTAAAAAAAGATTATTCAAAACCAAAAGCAAGGTTTAATGAGAATATAATTATTGACTGTATTAGATGTGAACAAGAGTTCACTATTTTAAATTCAGAATGATTAACGCTTAATAAATTCTATAAATGCCAAAAATGTAAAAAATAAAGGGAGGTGTTAAATGTGATAAAAAAAATTTATTTAAACCAAAATTTAATTTCACAAGAAATAAAAAATAAAACGCATATTTTAATAAACAAACAAAAAGATTGCGTTGTTTTAGATAAAAATTACTTAGGTTTATCAAGTTATCAAAATTATTTTAGTTTAAAAATTGATAAAAATAAAAAATATATGGTTTATAGTAGGGTTAATAATAAAAATGGTAATATTGTGGGAAAAAATTTAATTTTATCTTTTGAAAAATTAAAACATGAAAACAAAAAACAGTTTAATTCGCAAAACAAAAATGATGCTAATAATGATTTATTAAATGAATATAATAATCATTATGATAACAAAATAACACAACAAAAATTAACATCAGAACAATTAAAACAATTACTAGAAGATTTAGAAAATATTGATAATCCCAATTATTGAGATAGTGGTTTTTATCTAGGATACAACAAATATAAAAAAATTACTTAGTTTGTTAGCAATATTTTCGTTTTTATTCACAAACACAGTGAATTTGATTAGTTGTGGTAATATTGCAAATAACAAGCCACACTTACCACCAGAAAAACCGAAAGAACCAATAGTAAAAGATGTTTTTTACTATGAAAAATTAAAACAAGAAATTACAGCAGAAATTAAAGAATATGATGAAGTAATTAAAGAAATTGAAAATAGTAAAAATGATTATGAAAATGAAACAGATTATCAAAGAGAACTAAAACAAACACAAGCAGAAAAATTTATTAAAATGTCTGAACTAAATAATTGCGAATATCAAATTTTACTATGTCAAAAAGAAAATGAGTTTACAGAGGAACAAAAAAACAAGCAATTAAGTTATTAAAAAAACAAATTAACAACTTAAATAGTGCTTTAAATTTACTAAATGAAATTAAAAATAGTGATTTTGACCAGAAAGATTTAGAAAAAATTAATACAAAAATTCAAAAGGTAAAAATCATTTTAGATGAAGTTAAAAGAAATTAATAAAGTTATGAATTTAATGTGAAAATAATTTTAAAACAAATATGTAAAAATAATATTTTTAAAATTTGTTTAACGAGTTTATTGATAACAATAAAAACAACATTTTTGTTTTTTTATTTTAAAATATGGCCATGATCTAGTTTTCAATATAACGAATGAGGAATATAGATCGCTTTTTTCGTTTAATGATATACATTATCCTTGTTGTTGTGGATGTTCTTTTTATTGGAAAAATAATATTTGATTTGTTATTTTTTATTTGAGAACTAATTGAAAATAAAAAACAAAATAAAAACAACAAAATAAGAAAAATAACACAAAACAAGATAATTAATATCTTGTTTTTTAGAAAGAGGTGCAGCAATGATTAATTGTCCATTTTGTAAATATATTCATAATATTTATAATGAAAACAATATCAAGATATTATTTTTTTGTTCTTATAGGTATCCCAATCCATGAATTGTTTTAGATAAAAGAAAAATTAGAAGAATGATGGTTTATTATGCTTAAAGTAATTGAATTATTTGCTGGAATTGGAAGTCAAAGAAAAGCATTAGAAAAGATTGGTATTAACCACAAAGTAATTGCTTTTTGTGATAACGATAAATACGCTGAAAAATCATATCGATCAATTTTTAATGATTATGAAACCCCTAATTTAGGTGATATTACTAAATTAGAAACTTTACCGTATGCTGATTTAATAACTTGATCATTTCCATGCCAAGACATATCAAATGCCAATAATAATGGCCGAGGATTAAATGGCAAGCGAAGTGGTTTGGCTTACAAAGTTGTTGATTTAATACAAACAATGCCCTCAAAACCCCAATATCTTTTAATGGAAAATGTACCAAATTTATTAAGTAAAAAGTTTTTTGTTGGATTTCAAAATCTACAAAATCAAATTAATAAATTAGGATATCATAACCAATATTTTACAATGAATGCCAAAGATTATGGAATTCCCCAAAATAGAAAACGATTATTTATGATTTCAACATTAAAGCAAGACTTTAAATTTCAATATCCCCAACCTTGTAATTTAAAATTTTTAGTAAAAGATATTTTAGAAAATAATGTAAATGAAAAATATTTTATTAGACAAGAATCAATGAAAAAAGCAATTGAAAACAATAAACTTAAAATCATTCAACAATGTTCTTATACAATTATAACAAAACAAATGCGATGAGGAAACGCAGGAATTATTGCAATTCCCAATGATATAAAAAAAATTAATGATGGAAAATTAATGATTAATCTGAGAAATTATAATCAAGTTAATATTTTTAATGATATAACAAAAAATAATCTTATTCCAACCATTACAACAGCACACGGAAGACCACCACAAATTGCATTGCCAATTAAGGATTATGATAATTTTATTGTTTTACCACGAGCAAAAGATGGTTTGCTAATTAATGGATCATATAATCGGTTTTGAAAAACAGAAAATAATTATATGGGAACAATTGCAGCAAGTAATGTCAATAAAATTATGATTGATAATAAAAGACAAAAACAAGATAGTAGTAAAATACTATCTTTTTTAATTGATGAAAAAGAATACTTTTTACGAGTATTAACTCCACGAGAATGTTGATTATTAATGGGATTTAGTAATAAAGACTTTGATAAAGCAAGCAAAGTTGTTTCAGAAACCCAACTTTATAAACAAGCTGGTAATAGCATTGTTGTTGATGTGTTAGAAAAAATATTTACAGCAATGTTTCAAATAGAAAGGAAAAATTAAAGATGCAAAATAAGAGAAAAGTTTGGTGAAAATGACTTTTATATCCTTTAACAATTATTATTGGAATTTTGTTGCTAGTAATTTCCCCTATTTTGTTTTTAATTGTCCTTGGAATTGATTGTGATTTTATGCTTGGTGATTTATTATTGCATTTATTTTACTTACCTTTCGAAAGGAAAGAAAAAAATGAATAAGAAAAACAATATTAAAAATTACTTTAATAATCAACAGCAATATTATCAAAAAAAGAAAAATATTTATTATCAAAAAAGAAACAAATTAAGTAAAAGCAAATTTTTAAAATAACAAAGGAGGATGAAAAAATGAAATCAAACAACACAGCAGATTTTAGTGGAATAATGGATGTTGTTATATTATGAAGTAATGTTGTTTTAGGAGTATTTATGGGTTTAGCAGTTATTTTTGCAATTTGAAAATTAATTATTATTTTAATTTCAATAATGCGAAACGCTGATAATCGCGAGGCGAGAGGAAATGATTTAAGTGCTTTAAAATGACCGATCATAGCAATTATTATAATTTTAGTTGTAATTGCTGTTATGAATGTTATTTTACAAGTTATCAAAACATATAACCCTAGTATTGGAACATAGTTAATAAAAAATGAAAGGAAGTGAAAAATTATGATACTTAATGCACTGTATAAACTAATATGATCAGTTTTTGTACAAGGGCCATTGCAATTAATTGCATCATTTAACACCGTCCTAAATTATTTAACAGGTGGTGTGGTTGGTGATTTAATGTTTCGATCAAAACAAGAATTTAGTTTTCAAAACATCCCAATGGCATTATGATATTTTGTCATTACGGCTTTGTGTTTATTTTCTTTAATATTTACAATTACAATAATTAAAATTTTGTTTCAAGATGCCACCGAAACAAAAACAAAATTTATTGTTGCTTTACAAAATGGTAGTAAGGCGTTTGTTTTTATCTTTTTAATCCCAATCTTTTTCTTTTTGGCTAATTTTGCAATTGCTAACATTGCCAAAATAATTACATCGGGATTTGGTGGTGAAAACGGAAATATTGCAAACTATCTATACAATATCGGAAATACCAATTGAGATGGTGGTGATAATATAACAAGCAATTATTCCTATCCTGACAATATTCGTGATTTTAATATGATTGCCGAAGTTTTTGGGGTATGATTTATGCTGTTTGCAATGTTTATGATCGGAATTGCTTTGGTACAAAAAATAATTGAATTATTTTTCTTATTTATTATTTCACCATGAGTAATGGTTATTATGACAATTGACAATGGTAAAGGAGCGTTTATTTGAAAAGATATGGTAATTGCAAAATTTCTAGCATCAACCGCCACTTTCACAGGATATTTTATTTTTATGACAACAATCCAAACAATTTTAAGCACTAATTTAGCAGGTTTAGGCATTGAGGGGATTGGAAAATCATTGTTTGTAATTCTGTTTATGTGCGGTGGTGGCTTGGCAGTAATGGCGTTTTCAGATGTTGTTGCCAACTTAATTGGTGAAGCAGCTGGTGTTCGCGAGGGAATAATTTCGATGAAATCAACTGTTGCTGGTGGAATGATGGCAATGGGGGTTGGGAAAATAGCAGGAAAAGCATTCGGATTTGCCAAAAGCAAAAGAGCGAAAAGAGCAATGGCGATGGGTGGAACTACTATGGCAGATAAAACGATGAATGCGATGGGTTCTGGCGGTGATGGTGATTGAGGTGATAATGAAACAGCAAGAAGTCAATCTCGGCAAGAAAAACCCCTTGACTTTCGCCATTTTTGACACGCGACCGAGGGAATGAGTTCAAGAGCTGGGATTGTTGGTTTAGCAGGCTTTGGGCTTGGACTCACAACGCTTGCAACAAGTAAACTAGTTGGAGCAGCTCGCGGAGGTGGAACAAAAGGATTCTTCCGCCAAATTGGAATTGGAGTTGCAACACCATTCAAAGCAATTGGAAAAAGATTTAATCCACAACTTGCGAATAGTGGTAATGAAACCAATAATTTTAAAACAACAAAATCTAGCGATTGAAAATCTGAGTCTTTAAACAAAAAACTAGGGAAAGTAGAAAACAAATTTACTAGCAAGAATAGTTTTTCATATCTTAAAGCAACAACCAAAAAAGAGATGAAACATAACAAAAAAGTTAGAAAACAAGGTAATATAGTTAATATTATTAATAAATTTAACAAAAAATCTAACGCTAGACAGAAAAAATGAGATGAAAAAGCGGCCAAAAAAGCAGAAAAGAAAAAGTCATAAATAAAAAAACACCTGACAAAAACAAAAAAATACGGTATAATGTAAATAAAAAAGGAGTAATAAAATATGGGATTATGACGATTATTAGGTGGCGAAGTCAATTGAGAACGCGTTGCCAAAATGCAAGACAGAGGTTTTGCAACTGAAATTCACGGTGCAATTATTAACTCACGAGGGGGGGAACTAATAATATCCCTCTAAGCATTGATAGATTAAATGATGATGCCAAAAATAATGTTATGTGAGTATTAGAAAAATTTGGTCGTCAAGTCCCTGATTTAAAAAAGTACCCATTTTTATCAAAATCATATCTTGATCCTTATGAAGATTTAAAACAAAAACATAATGCAGTACAACAACCAAAATGAGATCAAGCGTGAGAATGATACGATGCATACAAAAGTGGAACAATTCCTTTTCTCGAATATCGGATTCAAATCCGCGAAAAAGAATTGGAAGAATTGGAAGAAGATTTAAAACATTTTAAAGCTACAATTAATAAATTTGGTAAAAATCGTACTCAAATTTGACTAATTAAATCTTATGAAAAAGATATTCCTGAACAAAAAGCAGAAATTGCTAAATTAAAAAGAGAATTAGAACCATTGAAAGAAAAAGAAATGCAAACAAAAAAAGAAAAACAATCTGAATTAACCCTTGAAAATGAAATTTTTAAATTAAAAAAAGAAATTTTAGAAATGGAACTAAAATTAAAAGAAGTAAACAATGAAAAATAAAATATATTTTTTATATTTTTATGGTAAGGTTATTTTAATTTAAAAAATAGATAGGAATGAGAGATATGGAAATAATATCATTAAAAAATATGACAAAGAAATATAACCCTAATATTGGTTGTTTTAATATTAATATAGCCGTTAAAAAAGGAGAAGTTTATGGATTTCTTGGYCCCAATGGTGCTGGGAAAACAACTGTTATTCGTCAAATGGTGGGATTTATTAAATCGGATAATGGTACAGGTACTATTTTAGGTTATGATGTGTGAAAAGATACTAAAAATATTATGAAAGATTTAGGCTATTTAGCTGGTGAAGTTAATTTACCAGAATATATGACAGGAATTAGTTATTTAAAAACAATTTCTGAAATTAGAGGAAATGTTGATTGAAAATATGTAGAAAAACTAATTGAATATTTTGATTTTGATCCTAAACGGAAAATTAAAAAAATGTCAAAAGGAATGAAACAAAAAGTAGCTATAATTAGTGCTTTTATGCATAAGCCGAAAGTATTAATTTTAGA
>NZ_PUUH01000002.1:0-63289 GCF_002968355.1 Spiroplasma sp. ChiS
TTGTTTAATTTTTTGATAAATTGATAAACCAAAATAAAGAAAAATTGCTAATACAATAACAACAAAATAAAGAAAAATTGCTAATACAATAACAACACTAAATATTGTCGTTAATCAAGTTGGCATAATACATCTCCTTTCTAAAAACTAAAAAATTGAAATTTGCAAACTCGCTCCGCTCGTTGTCGCTTCGCTCCATTAAAAACACTACTGAATAAATTATCCGCTAATAAATTACGCGGAATAATTTATTCTTTTACTTTTTAATTTCAATATCTTTTGCAATCTACTTTTTCACTCGGGAAACATTATCTTTACCATACTTTTTCACTCGGGACCGCAAAATAAAATATTGCTTTGTTTGCATAATTTCAACTCTTTAGTTAAAAATATTAAAAAAATTTACTTTCCAAAACTGTAAAAACCAAAAATACAAAATGTGTGTGGTTTCTACATTTTTACTATAGAAATATTTATCTAATAAAAGAGTAAATTTATTGTTAACAAATGACATCGATAAAACTTCTTGATATTTGTTACTATTATCAATTAGATTAGCCATTGCTTTTGGGGTTAAAATTTTACGTAATTTTACAGGGTCTGTTGTATTAGTATCAAAAAGATTAGGAAATTCTGTTCCTTCTAATTCAATTTTTTTATTATTTAAAATAAATTTTTTAAATTTGCCTTGATGTGGCACAATATTGGCTGCAATTTCAATATTTTTTTGATAAAGTAGCTGTAAAGAAAAAGTAGTTTTCAGAGCGTTTCATTTTAATTCATAATAATAAATATGTTATATTAATTCCATTTGCAATACTATTTGATGTTTTTTGGTCTTTTGATTTATTATTAGAAAGAGAAACTAAAACAATTAAACCAATAAAAAGACAAAAAATTAATGTTTTTAAAAAAACCATTGTTTTACGAACCCCTAATAACGCCTAACGAAAAGGCGTTATTTTTTATTGTGCCGTTAATAACTTTGTTATCAATTTTTCTTCTAAACTACTAACTTGAATTAAACTTTGTTACAATAAATTATTTTTTTTCGGATTTTTACTAAAACTAGTGAAATTTAGTTCTGGGATAATTTTAAAATTATTACTTATTTCATCTAAAATAACTTCATCTTTTCAAAGATCAGCAATTGCAATTCGGTAATATTCATTATAATCTAATTGATTAAGGAAAAGACTAATACTAATAGCACCAGCTTTAATCAACATATAAAGAATAATTGTTATTACTAACAGTGGTAAAGGTAAATATATTAAATAAAATGTGAGTGCAGGGTCATAATTATTAGCAATAAAGGTAAGAATAATGCCAATAATTAAAGCAGTAGTAAAAAATAAGATTAATGAACTGAAAATAACATCAATAATAATTGATTTAATAATTGATTTACACCAAAAACTAGTAATTTTTCGATAATGATTTTGTATGTGTTCTTGATGAAGTGCCTTAATTTTATTAATTGCTGGTTCTGATAACGCAGTGCTAGTCATTTGTTATTTTACATCGCTTTCTAAAAGTAATATTGTTTTAAATAAATTATAGTTTAAAAAAATTAAGATTACAATTAAGTCCTAAAAATAAATGGACTTTTTTGTTTGAACTTGGTATATAATAATTATGCATTGTTTTATAATTTAGAAATTAAAAACACTTAAGGAGTGAAAAAAATAAATGAACAGGTTACTATTAACAAGTGGACCACCAAATCCAGGATGAATTACACCAACTAATACGCCACATAATATTTTAGCAACATATGGTGGGTGAATTCATATGTATGCTGTTTTTATTACATTAGGAATGATTTGCTCAGTTTTAGCATGTTTTATTCGACTAAAATTAAAAAAAGTTCCAATTGAACCATTAATTTGATCAATTTTTGCTATTATTCCATTTTCATTATTTGGAGCTAGTTTTTTTGGAAAATTTAATAATGATGTTAATCATACTTGAGTATTAGAACCAGGTGATGTTCCATTTTGATCTTTATTTGCGTTTTGAAAAGCTGGAATGAGTATTCATGGTGGTGTTTTATTTGGAACAATTACTGGTTTAATTGTTTTTGGCATTGTTGGTCGAAAAGCAAAAGTTTCACTTTGAGTTTATACTGATTGCATTATTCCAAATATTTTATTAGGACAAGTATTAGGTCGTTGAGGTAATTTTTTTAATCATGAATTATTAGGAAGTGTTACTTCCTATGATTCATTACGCTGATTACCAGCTTTTATTCGTGATAATTTATGACAGTGGGATGGTTTATCACCAGAAACAAATAAACTTGGTGAAATTGTGTTTCGCCAACCAATCTTTTTATATGAATCATTCTTTAATTTCTTAGCATGATTATTTATTACTTTTTTTATTCCTGTTGCTGGGCAATTATTTAGTAAAAAGCCATGAAAAAAAGATGCAAAAGAATATCCTTTTGATTTAAAGTATAATTTTATTCATTTTTTTAATCGAAAATATATTAAACCCGATAAACTGACTTGAAAAGAAGTTTGAGATAAAGCATATTTTAACTATATACCAAACCAAAAACAATTAGATGAAATGGTTAAAAGAAATGAACAAGCGGATAGTTTAAAGGAAGAATCTGGTTTTACAAATAAAATTAAAAAATGATGACATAATGATAGTAGTGCTGCATTAACAAAATTAAATAATCCAGGGCGTTATGCAATTACACGCAGTGGGGTTCATACTGGTTTTTATTTCTTTTTATGAAATTTAATTCGTTTTATTTTAGAAACACAACGTGATGATGACACAAGTTTATTTATTAAAAATCATCGCACTCTAGATTATACGGTCTTAATTTTAATTGCTCTGTTTGGTTTAGGATTAGCAATTTATGCCCAATGAGGAGCACCTAAAAAATTCCGTAAGAATGGATTTATGTATGAAAAAGAATATGTTGATTTTCATAGCTTGCAAACATGAAAATTTGAGAAATATTTAAATAATAATATTGTTATTGGCGAAGACAATTACATTGATAAACTACTAACAGTCATTAAAATAAAAGTAATGGAATTCTTAGGATATCAAGTTGAACCTTTTGAAAAATATTTTGAATTAAAATATGTTAAAACAAGTGAACACGAAGGAAGTAAAGATGAAGTTATTAATTATAGTTTTAAAATAGTTGCATTAGCAACAGCAAAGAATAAATTTATTGATGAATTAGTTGTTAATCAAACTTTTAAATTTAATTTAAGTAAAATTTTACAACAAACAACATTAGAATTATCAAAACCTGATAATAATAGTTATTTTACCTTAACAAAAAAACAATTGGGATTATTATTAAATGATATTATTCATACTTCTGAAAAGACAAGTGAAATTAAAACAAGTTGGCATCAATTTTATCCTCATATTAATGAACAAAAAACAACAATTTTTAATCTTGATTTTAATGATTTAATTGCTTTTGATGAATTAAAAATTAATCCAAAAGCTAAAAAAATTGAAATATCAAAATTCCAATTTAAAGAAAATCAATTTTATTACTTTAATAAAAAGATTTATTTTAAATTAAAATGAAAATAATTAACTTTTAAGAGTGTACAATAAGAATAGAAAGAGAGAGAAGAAGTTATGTTAACAAAAGATATTGAAAAAGATTTACAACATTATATTGATGAACACATTAAAATGCAATTCTTTTGCTATAATTTGAGTTCAGCCGCTGATAAATTAGGGTTTCCTGGTTTTAGCCATTATTTCCAAGTTCAAGCACAAGATGAAGTTTTACATCAACGTCGAATTATGAATTTTGTTTTAGACCGTGATGGTCATTATCAAATTAAAAATATTGCTGAAGAATATAAAGTTATTAAAAATATTATTGAATTAATGGAAACCTATCAAACAAAACGGGCATATTTTGCTGAATTAACAAATAAATTAGCACAATATGCCAATACCGTTGGTGATTTAGTTACTTATAAATTTTATGATTGATTTATTATTGACTTTTATGAAGAATTAGCTGAAGTAAAAGACATTATTGAATGAATTAAAATGTCAAACAATAATTATTATGAAATTGATCGAAAAATGGGAACAAAAGAAGAACCAGATACTTTAACAGTTATTGACCCTTTTAGCCCCCATGCATAAAAAATGTTTTTTCTTTTTAAGAAAAAACATTTTTTAAATTTGTAAATTGTAAATGCAAGTGCAACAAATCTTATTAATTAAATATTGGTATATTTTATATAGAAAAAAATTATTTTCTAATTTTCTAATATAAAATAATGCTATCTTAGTTAAACTAAGACAGAAAGATGGGTGAATTTAAAATGAAAAAAATTTTAAGTTTATTAAGTATGTTAACAATTTCTGGTGCACATTCAAACAAACAATTAGAATCTTTAACACTAAAAACAAACAAACAATTAGAATCTTTAACACTAAAAATTGAAAAATTTGAGCAAACAAAAAATAATTTAGAGAAAGAACAAACAGAATTACAAAATAAAATTAACGAATTAGTTATTATTCCATACTAAAAAATAAGTGCAATATGAATATGTTAAGTAAAATAGACATATTCAATAAAAGCACTTTAAATTGATTAAAATTAATATAATTATGAAGTTAAAATTGATTAAAATTAAGTCAAAAGGTGATAAAATAATAAAAAAATATTAAAATATAGGATTAAAATGAAAAAATATTCTTATAAAATTAAAATATTACGCGAAAATTTTTCTAAAAGAGAGTATAATAATATGTGGCAATGATTTCATTGCTAGTATTCCACTTATATATTTACAATTAATACTTCTTACTTAATTTTTTAAGTAAAGGAGAAATAATTATGCAAACACACATATGAGTAATTATCATTATTGCTGTTACAATAGGTTCTTACTTTCTTGGATATTTATTTGAAAAATATTTAAGATTTAAATTAATCAAAAAAACAAAATTAAAAATTAAACAAGCTGAAGAAAAAGCAAAAAAAATTATTAACGCTGCTAAAGCAGATGGACGCGTTGAAGCAGCACAAATTAGACAAGAAATGAAAGATGAATTAACTCGCAAACGTGAAGAATTTTTAGCGACCGAAAAATTTTTAGTAGATAGAGAACGTTTAATTGTTGAGAGAGAAGAAGTATTAAATGGCAAAGAGCAAGAAGTGTTTCGCAAGAAAGAAGAATTGCAAGGAAAGATTAACTATTATCAAGAAATGGTAGAACGGAATCTTCATCAACTTGAAAAAGTTGCCGGATATTCACTTGAAGAAGCAAAGGATGTTCTTTTTAAAAAAATAAGTGATCGGTATCAAAAGGAAATTGGTGAATTTTTACGAAATGATGAAAATACTGCAAAAATTAATGCCAAACAAACAGCCATTAACATTATTACTACTGCAATTGAACGTTATGCAGCAAAAGTTGTGGCAGAAAAAACAACAACTTCAATTTATTTAGAAGATGATAATATGAAAGGACGAATTATTGGGAAAGATGGTCGTAATATTCGTACATTTGAAATAGCTGCAGGGGTTGATTTAATTATTGATGATACACCTAATGTTGTCCAAATTTCATCTTTTAATCCAATTCGTCGGGAAATTGCAAAAAAAACTTTAGAAAAATTATTACTTGATGGTCGAATTCAACCAAATCGGATTGAAGAAACAATTAAATTAGAACAAGAAGAAATTGAAATGACAATTCTTGAAGCAGGAAAAGAAATTGCAACTGAATTAGCAATTGATAATTTAGATATTGAATTAATTCGTCACTTAGGAATTTTAAAATATCGAACTAGTTATGGTCAAAATGTCTTGTTACATTCTGTAGAAGTAGCAAAATTAGCAGCAATTATGGCTAGTGAACTGGGGTTAGATCCAGCAATTGCAATGAGAGCAGGGCTATTACATGATATTGGAAAAGCAGTTGATTTTGAAAATGAAGGAAGTCATGTTACCTTAGGTATCCAAATTGCAACAAAATGTAATGAACATCCAATTATTATTAATGCAATTGCTTCGCATCATGGTGAAGTACCAGTAACTAATCCTTATTCTGTTTTAGTATCAGCAGCTGATACTTTATCAGCTGCTCGCCCAGGTAGCCGTAATAATACTGTTGAAAATTATATTGCTCGAATGAATGAGCTAGAAAAAATTTGTCAAACAGTACATGGTGTCCAATCAGCTTATGTTTTACAAGCAGGACGACAAATTCGAGTTATTGTTAATCCAATTATTAATGACGATGCTCGTACTCATAAAATTGCTCTTGATATTAAGGAAAAAATTAAACAAGCAAAAACAATTCCTGGTGATATTGTTATTACCGTTATCCGTGAATTACGAGTCACTGAAACTGTTATTTAAAGAATAAAATTTTTATTCTTTTTTATGCTAGTTTTAGTATAATTAATAAGAGTGATTTTGTTATAAAAATTAAAGGAGAAAAAAATATGATTGGAGATTTTTTAGCGAATCGATTAAAAAAATCAATTGAAAAAAATATGAAAAAATCAACTTTAACAACTGATGCCATTACTGAAACAATGCGTGAAATTCGATTAGCATTATTAGAGGCGGATGTGAATAATGAAGTAGTTAAAGATTTTATTAAAGCTGTTGAAACTAAAGCTCGTGGTGAATATATTCTTGATGGATTAAATTCAACACAAATGATGGTAAAAATTGTGCATGAAGAATTAGTTAATATATTTGGAAAAACAGCCAAAGAATTATCGTTTGCTTCAAAACCAACAATTATAATGATGGTTGGTTTACAAGGAAGTGGTAAAACAACCACAACGGGGAAAATTGCTAAGTTAGTTGAAAAGAAATATCACAAAAAACCGTTATTAGTTGCTTGTGATATTTATCGACCAGCAGCGATTGAACAATTAAAAACAATTGGGAAAAATTTAAATATTGAAGTTTTTGAACGCGGAACGCAAAACCCAATAACAACTGCGCAACAAGCAATTACTTATGCAAAAGATAATAAAAATGATGTTATCTTAATTGATACAGCTGGACGTTTACACATTGATGCTGAGTTAATGCAAGAATTAAAAGAAATTAAAAATAATATTACCCCAGATGAAATTCTTCTAGTTGTTGATGGAATGACAGGGCAAGACATTATTAATGTTGCAACTGAATTTAATCAGTTATTAAAATTAACAGGAGTAGTTGTTACAAAATTAGATGGTGATGCTCGTGGTGGGGCTGCTTTGTCAATTACACATTTGACAAAATTACCAATTACTTTTATCGGAACCGGAGAAGGAATGAGTAATTTACAAATCTTTTATCCTGATCGAATGGCTGATCGAATTTTAGGAATGGGAGATGTTCAAACCTTAGTTGAAAAAGCAAAAGATGTGTTAGATGAACGTGATATCAAAAAAACAATGAATCGAATGATGATGGGACAGTTTGATTTGCAAGATTTATTAAACCAAATGCGTCAAATTTCAAAAATCGGTAAAATGGGCGGAATTATGAAATTGTTACCTGGAATGCCAAAACTAAGTGATGAAAAGATTGCTGATGCTGAACGAAAATTAAAAATAACTGAGGTATTGTTATCATCAATGACAGTGAAAGAACGCCGTGAACCACGGTTATTAAAACATTTATCACGAAAAAATCGCATTTTAAAAGGCTCAGGACGAACTGAAAAAGAATATAATGAGTTAATTAATCAATTTGAGAAAACAAAAAAACAAGTTGATGAAATTGCTCGGCAAATTAAATCAGGGCGTATGCCAAATATTCCTGGTATGGGTGGTTTAAGCGGAATGGGTTTTAATTAATCTATTTTAAGAAAACTGTTTTTTAAACAGTTTTTATTTTGTAACAAAAAAATAGTGTTGTTTTAACAAAATTATTTCTAAATGATAAAATGACTATACAAAATTGAATACTATAAATTATTAAAATATTTAGAAAAGGAAAAACATATGAAAGAAAATAACAAAAAATGGTGAATGATTAATTCAACATTAGTTTTAATGGTAACGGTTTTTGTCAGTTTTATTCTATATGTCTTATATCTTGGTTATTTAAGTCCAAGACCACTTGAGTTAGGGACAATTGTTACTAATCCTAATTTAAAAACCCTTAAAACTAATGGTTTACATGTTCCAAAAAAATTCATATTAAAGAAAAACTAAAGCAACAATTTCCGAATTTGAATATTAATAAAATAAAAATTAAAGATAAGATTAGTTCTTCTTCGGCAACACTTGTTTCAAGTGATTTTTTGTTTTATCGGGGGTCAGTGATTCTTTATTTATACTCTCGATAAATTAATTGCTAATCACATTGATTTAAATCATCAATATGTTCCAAATAAAACTTGAGTACAAAATCGGGGTTATCGGGGATTATGAATTAGTATTAATATTGCAACAAAACTTGAACAAAATTTAACAAATGCTTTTTTAAGTCCGGCAAATTAGTATAATTTGCCATTTTATGATCAAAAAACATTTATTTCTTATGATAAATTATTGGCATTTTTAGATGAACCGGTTCGTCGTTCTTGACAACAATTTATTAATCATTATTGTGCAACTTATCAAAATAAATTAAAAGAAATTATTACATTATTTTATAATATTTGTGCTTTTCTTTGAACAAAACAAGAAATTAATAAAGTTTTAAGTTCTGTTATTATTAAAGATGGACAACTTTTAAAAACAAAGGCCTATACAGATTCAAACAATCGTCAAATTGAAATTGCAAATGATGTAGTAAATTGTAATTATGAAGAGATATGAAATCGTAATTGAGTTGAAGGTGGAATTTCACAACAAAGTATTTTTTATACTCTATGTCATGAGTTAGGGCATTTACTGCATTATTGTTATAAATTAGATTATAAAGTTAATGTGATTGAACAACTAAAAAAATTTTTATTAAAAAAAATTAATAACTTTCAGCAGCAACAAAGTTTAACAAAAGAAAAGATTTTTCAATTATTTCATCTTAGTAAATTTTCATTTAAAGATAATTTTGAATTTTTTGCCGAAGGGTTTGTATATTGACTTTTAACAAATGATGCTTTAAAAACAAAAACATGAGAATTTTGACATGAGTTTTTAACATCTTATTTGCCAAGTTTAACTTAATATTAATTAGTTTTATTTGAAAGATAAATTAAATTTCTTCACTAATTTGTAATTTTATTTTGATTATTTGTTAAAACAATTTATAATGTATTAGAATAAAATAGAAAAAAAGAGGAAAAGTTATAATGGCATTACAATATAAGCGAGTTTTACTAAAATTATCTGGTGAAGCATTGGGCAATTCTGATAATTTATATGATGAGAAAAAAATTTATGATATTGCAAAACAAATTGTTAAATTACAAAAAGAAGGATTACAAATTGCTATTGTTGTTGGTGGTGGTAATATTTGACGCGGTAATCGTGCTGATACAATCAAAATGAATCCAATTAGTGCAGATTATATGGGGATGCTAGCAACGGTAATGAATGCCTTAGCATTAGAAGCTGTATTAAAGAATGAAGGTAGTCAAAATGTTGTCGTAACTTCAAAAATTCAAGTTCCTGAAGTTGCTTCACCATATTTATTTAAAAAAGCAAAAGCTGCTTTAGAAAAAGGGGCAATTGTTATTATGGCTGGGGGAACTGGTCAACCAAAGTTTACAACTGATACAGCAGCAACAATTAGAGCAATTGAAATTGATGCCGATGTTATGCTAATGGCAAAAAATGGGGTTGATGGGATTTATGATAAAGATCCTCGCCACAATGCCGATGCAGTTCGCTTCGATAATATTAGTTTAAATGAATTACAAAAAAAACAATTAAAAGTAATGGATTTAACAGCATCTAGTTTAGCAATGGAAGATGATGTTAAAATCGTTGTTTTTGATATTAATGAACCAGATAATATTTATAAGGCAGTACATGGTAATGCTCGTTCAACGATTGTTACAGGAGGAAAAAAATAAATGTCACAAGAAGTTATTAACCAAACAAAAGAAAAGATGGAAAAAGTAATCGTTTCATTTGAAAAAGAATTAATTAAAATTCGTAGTGGTCGTGCAAACCCAAATATGTTATCACATATTATGATTGATTATTATGGAACGCTAACGCCAATTCAACAATTGGCTAATATTATGGTGCCAGAAGCACGACAATTAGTTATTAAGCCATATGATCGTTCAATTATTAATTTAATTCTAACAGCGATTAATAAAGCAGATTTAGGTTTAACACCAAGCTCAGAAGCGGATTTAATTCGGTTAAACATTCCTCCGCTAACTGAAGAACGTCGTAAAATGCTGGTTAAGGAAATGTGAAAAGAAAGTGAACAGTTTAAAGTAGCAATTCGTAATGAGCGACGAGATAGTAATGAACATCTTAAAAAAGATTCTGATTTAACTGAAGATGATAAAAAATACTATGAAGGGGAAGTACAAAAATTGACTGACCAATTTATTAAAAAAATTGATGAAAAGGCAACCTTAAAAGAAAAAGAACTAATGGAAGTTTAAAACTTTCATTTTTTTATGAGTCTCGGTATAATTAATAAAACGGGGAAGAAGGGCATAATAAATGAAAATACCACAACATATTGCAATTATTTTAGATGGTAATGGTCGTTGGGCAACTAAGCAAGGGTTAGAACGAACAGTTGGACATGAAGAAGGAGCAAAACGAATTAAAGATGTAGCACTAAAAGCAAATGCTCTTGGTGTTAAGTATTTAACTATTTATTGTTTTTCAACTGAAAATTGAAAACGAAATGCACAAGAAGTTACTTATTTAATGGCAATGCCAGAACGATTATTAAATAATAAACAAGTTAATAATTTTAAGAATGAGAATATTGTTTTAAATCATATTGGTCGCCGTACAAAAATGCCACCAAAAACATTAGCAGCAATTAATAATGCTATTTTACAAACAAAAGATAATAATGGAATGGTGTTAACATTTGCTTTTGACTATGGAGCGATTGAAGAATTATTAACAGCAATTAATCAAATGCTAGTTAAAAAATTAACAAGCATTGATGAAAAAACATTATTTCAACATTTATATACTGCAGATTTACCTGATGTTGATTTAATGATTCGATGTGGTGGTGAACAACGTTTAAGTAATTTTTTATTATTGCAAAATCGTTATGCTGAATTATATTTTACCAAAGCATTTTGACCAGAATTTGATGAAAATGCTTTAACTGCAGCAATATTAGATTATAATAATAGAAATAGAAGATTTGGAGGAATTGAAAGTGATGAACAATCAGGAAGATAATGTTCTTGTGAATGAAAATGAAACATCGACAGAAGAGCACAATTTAACAAATAACGTATCAAAAAATAAGGAACATAAAGGAATGTTTCAAAAAAAATATGTTGCTCGTCATATTACATTTTATTCGTTATTAGTTTTTTTAAGTTTATATTTATTCACAGGAGCAATCGCAACAGAATGGCATAATAATGTTCCACATATTGAAATTGTTAATTATGTTTTTATTGGAATTAATGCTGTTATTTTAGGCTTAGTTAACTATGAAATTTTGCGATTAGTTGGGCGAACAAAGTGACCAATTTATACCCAAATTATTACATATTTATTAATAATTTTTTTATTTTTGTTTCCAGCTGAATCAATTGCAAATGAATATGGTGGAATTGGAGCAATTAATTATCCGTTTTATACGTTATTAAATTGAAATTGATTAAAACCTTGAATTATCTTTGTTATTTATTTATGTGCTATTTTAGGATATTATTGTTTAGTATTTAGTTCAAAAGAAATTACTTTTGGTAAAATAACATTAGTTTTAATTTTTACCTTATATTTAACTTTTGCTTTAAAAGCAATGAATAAATTTATGTTAAATCCTGCCTATGGTTGAAGTAGCGTAGTTTGATTAGCATTAATTATTATTTTAACTGATACTTTTGCTTTTGTTGGAGGTGTTACTTATGGAAAGCATAAATTAGCGCCAACAATATCTCCAAACAAAACATGAGAAGGAGCTGTGACAGGAACAATCTTAGCAGCAGGAATTGCAATTACTTATGCAATTTTAATGTTTCATTTTGCAACTAGTAACCATTGGGTTTTTAACTTTTTTTCAAATGATAATGATAAAAATGTCATGCGTTATGTGATTTATATTTTATTAGCATTTGTATTAAGTATTTTATCACAATTGGGTGATTTATCATTTTCTTGAATTAAACGTCGTTATAATATTAAAGATTTTAGCAATTTATTACCTGGGCATGGTGGTGTTTTAGATCGTTTGGATTCATTTTCATTAGTCTTTTTTGTAATGTTTATCATTTCCAATATAGTATTACAACGATAATTTATGCAAAATATTATTATTTTTGGCGCTTCTGGGAATATTGGTCAACAAGCGTTACAAATTATTGAATCAAATCCAAATGATTTTCAAATTACAGCTGTTAGTATTTATCATAATGTTCCAACTCTAATTAATATTTTAGAAAAGCATACCACAATCAGGATTGTTCATCTTGGTGATGAAACCCAAGCTATTTTAACAGCACAATATCCAAATATAACTTTTGTAACCGGAGAAACGGGAATTAATGCAATGTTAGCTGCTTTTCCTACAGCTTTAGTTTTAAATGCAATTAGTGGTTTTGCAGGATTATACCCAACATTACAAACTTTATATGGAAAAAATCGTACTTTATTATTAGCAAATAAAGAATCATTAGTAGTGGCAGGGGATTTAATTAACAGTTTATTAACAAAAAATAATAATCAATTATATCCAATTGATTCTGAACATTGTGCTATTTTTCAATGTTTAGAGCAAACCAATCCGTGTTCAGAAATTATTTTAACAGCTTCGGGAGGGATGTTTGCTAATAAAACATTAACTGATTTAAAAACGATTGATGAGCAACAAGCATTACAACATCCAACTTGAAAGATGGGACAAAATATTACCATTGATTCTTCAACAATGGTAAACAAAGGATTGGAAATTATTGAAGCTTATCATTTATTTAAAACTTCGAAAATTACTGTTGTTTTACATCCACAAGCTATTTTACATTCTGCAGTACAATATGCAGATTATTCAATTATTGGCCAATTATCAAAGCCTTCAATGTTACAAGTTTTAAATTATTTTTTATATTATCCAACTCGAAAGAATAGTTCTTTCTTAAAACCATTAAATTTTGAGGAATTAATAACTTTAACATTTCAAAAAGCTGATTTATCACGTTGAAAAGCACTACAGTTAGCCTATCGTTGTTTGAATGAAAATAATTCATTAGCAATTGCTTTTAATGCAGCAAACGAAGAATTACGTTCTCTTTTTGTAGTCGGAAAAATTAATTTTTATCAAATTGTGGATTATATTGAATATTTTATGGACCAAATTAAGCCACAAAAATTAGTTAATTATCGTGAAATCAAAGAATTAAATGATATCATTAAAAGAGATATTATTAATTATTTTTCAGAAAAATAATGTTGTTCCAAATAAAAAAAGTAAGGAGTTAAGAAATAAATGTCAGCAGGAATGGTAGTTTTAGGTTTTGTAATTGGGGTTATAATTTTATTAATGTTGGTTACAATTCATGAATTTGCACATTTTATTATTGCGAAATTAGCGGGAGCTTATGTTTATGAATTTGCAATTGGTTTTGGTCCCAAAATTTTTTCTTGAGGGAAAAAAGAAACCCGTTACTCAATCCGAATTTTTCCTTTTGGAGGGTATGTCTATATTGCCAGTCAATTAGTTGATCCACCAAAGGGACGTGAAGAGGAACATGTTCCTGAAGAACGAAAAATGGAAAATATTGCAAAATGAAAACGATTAATTTTTATTGTAGCAGGAGCTTTAATGAATTTTTTTATTGCTGTTTTTATTTTTACCACAACTTTTGCAGCATTAAGTTATAAACCATCTGATATGACATATTGAGGAGGTAAATATGATTCGAATGGTGCAGCATATGCTGCTTTTGCAACTAGTGGTCAAAATGTTGCCCAAGATATTGTGATTTTAGATTATTGATTAGGACCTAGCAAAGAAAAAATTAAAGTAGCACAAGAATATTATCGTGATCAAGAGCAGGATAAACCTGATAATAACCAGAATCATATTTTAGCAAGTCACTTGGGAACAGTAGATAAGATTCCAACTTATTTAACAACAGTTTCTAATTTTATTAAAAATTTAAAACAACAATATGATAATAGTGATAACGATAAAAAAATTAATTATATTATTATTGGTTTTGCTCGTGTAAATAGTAAACAAAAAGTTACAATTGATGCAGATGGTCATTTATTTTATACGGAAGCAGTTGAATTAACAAAAACAAACAATACTTATACAGTTGGAATTAGATCTCCTGATCGTCAGTTTGCTTCAACTGCGCAAGCATATGGATATGGTTGGGGAGAAACCTTTAGACAATCAGTAACAATTTTAAAATCATTTGGGTTATTATTTACTGGCCAATGAGGGCAATTATCTGGTCCAGTTGGAATTGCTAAAACAGTTTCTTCAATGTTAACAGAAGGGCCAGTACTTTTCTTTATGTATGTGGCAATGTTATCCGCTAATTTATTTGTTTTAAACTTAATTCCAATTCCACCATTAGATGGTTATAAGTTTTTTGAAACATCAATTGAAGGAATTGTTGGTGTAGTGAAACGTCTAAATGGTCGTATAAGAATTTGAAAAAAACCTTATGATCCATCGCAACAAAAAATATTATTAGAAGAATATCAAGCAAAAGACCAAAAATGACAGTTACCACATAAAACAAAGATTATCATTAATGTGACGGGAGCAATATTGTTTATTTTATTATTTATTGGAATAACAATTAAAGATGTCTTTTTTTAAGCAGAAAAGCTAGGTGAGGATTAGATGATGGACCAACAATTGATAAAACTATTTACAGCAAATAATTTAGAATTTACCGGAAATTATTTTGATGATGCTAAAGTCATTAAAGCAGAATATAGTACTAGTGAAGGTTTTTTTCGTGTTGTTATTGAAATTAATGATTTTTTACCGCCAGAAGTTTTACTAAAATTAGAACAAACTTTATTAGAAAATCAAACATTACCCACAAAGATTTCTTTACGGGTTCGAAAAGAACAATATGAATTAGCAACTATTTTTAGTTATTTAGAATATATTCGGTTAAATAAATCGGAATTAAAAAATAGTTTTTTTAGTAAATTATCCCCAGAGCGATTCGCTTTAACTGATAATATTTTAAAAATTACTGTTCATTCAGAAAGTGAACAAAAATTAGTAGGTGAGCATTTTAATTATTATCAAAAAAAACTTCGTCGTTATGGTTTTAGTGATTTACAATTAGTTCTAGTGATTGATTTACGGGAAAATAATATTTTAGAAATTAACGAACAAGAATTAATTAAATATCAAGAAACAGCGCAAAAAACAGAACAGTTAATTTCAAAGCCAACAAATAGGGGTAATTCTGTTCGAAGAGAACCGAATAGTTATCATAGAGCAAAAATTGGAGAAGCAAGTTATGAACGATTAATTGATATTGACCAAGATGTTCCCAATGTTACAATTTATGGAAAAATTTTGAGTAAAGAACGGCAATTAATTTCAACAAAAAAATTTATTTATGTAATAACAGTTACTGATTATAGTGATACAATTGGTGCAAAGTTTTTTACTCGAACAGAACAACCAGATGATTTTATTGAAGAATTAAAAACTAATGAATGAGTTAGTCTTTTTGGTGATATTCGGTATGATACTTATGCAAATGAACAAATGTTTTTTATTAAAAAAATTTCTCGTTTAGATCGCGAAGACTTGTATCGTGAAGATAATGCGCCTGAGAAACGCATAGAGTTACATTTGCATACTAAAATGAGTGTTATGGATGGAGTAACAGATCTTGCAATGCTTTTTAAAACATTACAGCATTGGAATCATAAAGCAATTGCTTTTACTGACCATTTAAATGTTCAAGCTTATCCGGAAATTTATAATCTTAATAAGAAATATCCCGATATTAAAGTTATTTATGGTGTTGAAGCAGATGTTTTAGATGATAAAGTATCATATGTTAAAAACCCTCATCACCATAATTTACGAACTGCAAAATATGTTATTTTTGACTTAGAAACAACTGGCTTAAGTAGTGGTTATGATGAAATTATTGAGTTTGGAGCGGTTATCATGGATGGTATTAGTGGTGAACGCCAAACAATTAATCATCTGTTCAAACCATCAGTTAAGTTATCATCATTTACAACCGAATTAACAGGAATTACTGATGAATTATTAGCTGATAAACCAACTTTTATTGAATTAATTGACCAAATTTTAGAATATTTTAAGGATGCAATTTTAATTGCGCATAATGCTGAGTTTGACCTTGGCTTTATTCAATCATGGTTAAAAAAAGCTGGGCGCTCAGAAATTAATAATACAGTAATTGATACTTTACAATTATCACGGATTTTAGAACCACATTTGAAAAATTATCGCTTGGGAACAATTGCTCGTTGTTATAGTGTTATTTATAATGAAGAAGTTGCTCACCGTGGTGATTATGATGCAATTGTTTTAACTGACATTTATGAACATCAACTACGGAAAATGATTAATAATTATGGTATTGAGTTTGATAATGACATTGAGAATATTCATGACCCGGCTGTTTACAAAAAATTGCGACCAAAACATATCACAATTTTAGCAAAAAATCAGGTGGGCTTATTGGAATTATTTAAATTAATAACTTCTGCACATACTAAATATTTTTACTCATCACCAAAATTATTACGAAGTGTAATTGAACAACATCGTAGTAATTTATTAATTGGGTCATCGTGTGTTAACGGTGATGTTTTTGAAGTGGCACGAAATAAAAATTTATTGGAATTACGAGAAACAATTAAGTTTTATGATTATATTGAAGTTCAACCTCCAAGTGTATATAAACATTTAGTCCAAATGGGTGATTTGTCAGAAGAACGACTATTAACGGTAATCAAAGATATTGTTTTTACAGCAAAAGAATTAAATAAATTAGTTGTTGCTACTGGTGATGTTCATTATCTTAATCCAGAAGATAAAATTTTTCGTGAAGTTTATATTAATGCAAAAAGAATTGGGGGCCGACCACATCCTTTATATGACTATAAGCAACGAGTAACGGATAATCCTGATCAGTTTTTAAGAACAACAATGGAAATGATGAACCAATTTAAGTTTTTAAATGATGATGAATTAATTTATGAAATTGTAGTAACAAATCCAAATTTAATTTCTGACCAAATTGAAAAAGTTGAAATTATTAAAGATAAATTATATACGCCTAAGATTGAGGGTAGTGACCAATTATTAAAAGAATTATGTTATCAAAATGCTTATAAAATTTATGGTAATCCATTGCCAGAAATTGTTGCTTCACGTTTAGAACGAGAATTAAATGCTATTATTAAACATGGTTTTGCTGTTATTTACTGAATTGCGCATAAATTAGTTGATAAATCATTACAAGATGGTTATTTAGTTGGGTCGCGGGGAAGCGTTGGTAGTAGTTTTGTTGCAACAATGAGTAATATTACCGAAGTAAATCCATTACAACCACATTATTTATGTTCTTATTGTAGTTATAGTGAATTTATTGTTGATGGATCCGTTAAGTGTGGATATGATTTATCAGCTCGTACTTGTCCAAAGTGTCAAAAACCATTAAAGGGGGAAGGACATCATATTCCATTTGAAACATTTTTAGGGTTTGAAGCGGATAAAGTTCCTGATATTGATTTGAACTTTTCAGGAGAATATCAACCAATTGCGCATGATTTTACCAAAGAAATGTTTGGCGAGCGTAGTGTTTATCGTGCGGGAACAATTTCCACAGTGGCAGAAAAAACTGCATATGGTTATGTGAAAGGTTATTTTGAAAGTAAAAATATTTTACATTTAAAACGCCGCGCAGAATTAGAACGAATTGCTAAGGGTTGTGAAGGGGTTAAACGAACAACTGGCCAGCATCCAGGTGGAATTGTTGTTATTCCAAATGAATATGAAGTTGAAGCGTTTACACCAGTTAATTTTCCTGCTGATGATATAAAATCAAATTGGTTAACTACTCATTTTGATTTCCACGCAATTCATGATAATGTTTTAAAGTTAGATATTTTAGGTCACGTTGATCCAACTGCTTTGCGAATGCTACAAGATTTAACGGGAGTGGATCCAAAAACAATTCCAACAAATGATGAAGCGGTTTTAAGTCTTTTTCGAAGTTTAGATGTTTTAAACATTAAACCAGAAGATATTAATGGTGAAAAAACTGGCGCAATTGGCATTCCTGAATTTGGTACTTTTTTTGTTCGTAAGATGCTATTAGATACAAAACCTACTTCATTTGCAGATTTAGTTCAAATTTCAGGATTATCACATGGAACAGATGTTTGAATTGGTAATGCCCAAGAATTAATTCGAAATCAAAATATTAGTATCTCAGAAGTAATTGGGTGTCGTGATGATATTATGGTTAATTTAATTTATAAAGGGTTACCTGCTCAAAGTGCTTTTAAGATTATGGAAGATGTTCGTAAGGGAAAAGGTTTAACAGCTGAACATGAGCAATTAATGCGGGATAATAATGTTGAACAATGATATATTGATTCATGTAATAAAATTAAGTATATGTTCCCAAAAGCACATGCAACAGCCTATGTTTTAATGGCATGACGGGTGGCATGATATAAAATTAATTACCCAGTTGAATATTATGCAACATTTTTTTCAACTCGAACAGATGTTTTTGACATTAAAACAATTTTAAAAGGAGCAGAAACAATCAAACAAGTATTAAGAGATATTCAAACTCGGTTGGATAATAAAGATTTTAATGCACCGAATAAACCAACTCAAAAAGAAAAAGATTTAATACCAGTTTATGAAATAGCATTAGAAATGTATGCCCGAGGAATTAAAATGAGTAATATTGATTTAAAAACAAGTCGCAATAAAAATTTTACGGTTATTACAACTGAAAATAATGAAAAAATTATTTTACCACCATTTTCGGCAATTGATGGCTTGGGAGGTGCTGTTGGTGATAGTATTATTAATGCTCGTTATGAAAAACCATTTTTATCAGTTGCTGATTTACAAAAACGAACAAATATTACAAAGGCTCATTTAGAATCATTTGAAGAACTTGGAATTTTAAAAGATTTATCGTTAGATGATCAAATTGCTTTTGAGTTTTAAATAAGATAATTTTTTAAGGTATTTTCCTTTATAAATAGAATAATTAAGAGGTGAGGAAAATGGCAATTAAATCAGGCTTTGTTGCAATTGTGGGTCGACCAAATGTTGGAAAATCAACATTATTGAATACAATTTTAAATAATAAAGTAGCAATTGTAACGGCAAAGGCACAAACAACGCGTAACCGGATTCAAGGTATTTATAATGATCAAGAATCACAAATTGTGTTTATGGATACACCAGGCATTCATAAAGCTCATCATGAAATGGGAAAATTTATGAACAAAGTTGCGTTATCAGCAACCAAAGCAGCTGATGTTATTTTATTTTTAGCCCCGGCAAATGAACGAATTGGTGATAATGATCGTTATATTATCAAAGCACTACAAGAGCGAGCAATTCCAATTTTTTTAGTTGTCACAAAAATTGATTTAGTTTCCAAAGGTGATTTAATGGTAAAAATTGCTGAATGAGAAAAAATCCATCAGTTTACTGCAGTCATTCCAGTTTCAGCAGTTAAACATAAAAATCTTGAAATATTATTAATTTTATTAAAAACACATTTAGAAGTAGGACCACAATATTATCCCGATGATATGCTAACTGACCAACCCGAAAAGTTTTTAATTCGTGAAATTATTCGAGAAAAAATTTTGTTATTAACAGAAGATGAGATTCCCCATAGTGTTGCGATTCAAATTGATAAAATTGAAGATCAACCACAACTATTAAAAATTATGGCTTCAATTTGTGTTGAACGTGATTCACAAAAAGGAATTATTATTGGAAAACAAGGGCGCCTAATTAAAAAAATTGGAACGCAAGCACGCTTAGAATTAGAACAAATTTTAGGAACAAAAATATTTTTAGAATTATTTGTTAAAGTAGTTGATAAATGACGGGATAAGCCTTCAATGATTGCTCGTTTAGGATATAACAAAGAAAGTTATTAAAATGGCCCAAAAATTAACAGGAATAGTGTTGAATAAACAACCTTATGATGATAATAGTGCCATTGTAACGATTTTGTCAAAAGAATTAGGCAAATTAGCTTTTTTTTGCCCCTGGAGTACAAAAAATTACATCAAAAAATCAGTATGCAGTACAATTCTTAGCAACAAGTGAGTTTGAAATATTTTTATCATATCATAATAATAAGTTAAGTAAATTAAAAACAGGAAATTTATTAAGAACAAGAATTAAATTAGCGCAAAATTATGATGATTATTTATTAGCAACATTAATTTGTGAAATTGTTGAACAAGCGGTGGCTGACCGTCAGCCCGATAATGCATTGTACGAATTATTAACAACAACATTAGATAATTTAGTTGCATGAGAAGATAATTTAAGTATTGTAATTGCTTTTATGTTTCGTACTTTAAAATGATATGGATTAGAATGAAACTTTACAATGTGTAAACGCTGTGCTAGCAAACAACACATTAAAACAATTAGTTTTCTTGAGGAAGGATATCTTTGTAAAAATTGTTTATTACCAAGAGATTATCTTTTTCCAATTGAATTAGTTAAAGTTTTTAATAGTAATTTTCATACTAATTTTTATTTTCACAATAAGATTAATATAAAAGTGTTAATAATATTATTTAAAATGTTATGTGAGTATTATTTAACAAAAGTTGGAATATTTTCGTGTAGTATTTATGAAATGCGACAAAAATCAATTTATTTTAAAGAATAACATAGTATAATAGTATAATAGTATAATTGAGAATAAAAAAATAAGAAGGAGTTACATTAATGCAATATACATTAGAAGAAGTTGTTAATCATTTAAAAACACAAGGTTTTGTGTTTCAAGGTAGTGAGATTTATGGCGGTTTAGCAAACAGCTGAGATTTTGGACCGTTGGGGGTTGAATTAGAACGAAATTTAAAAAATTTATGATGACAACATTTTATTACAAAATCAAAATATAATGTTGGTCTTGATAGTGCTATTTTAATGAATAATAATGTTTGAAAAGCTTCTGGGCACCTTGGTAATTTTGCTGACCCATTATTAGACTGTAAAAAGTGTAAAACCCGAATGCGGGTAGATAAACTAATTGAAGATAATTATCCGAAATTAAATTGTGGTGGTTGAAGTAATGAACAATTAGAAACTTTTATTACTGAAAAAAATATTTTATGTCCAAATTGTGGTGGACATGACTTTACTGAAATTCGTCAGTTTGAATTAATGTTTAAAACAAATCAAGGTGTAATTGAAGATGAAAAATCAGTTGTTTATTTGCGCCCAGAAACAGCACAAGGAATTTTTCTCAATTTTAAAAATGTCCAACGTTCTTTACGAAAAAAAATCCCTTTTGGAGTTGGTCAAATTGGAAAGTCATTTCGTAATGAAATTACCCCGGGAAATTTTATTTTTCGTACACGTGAATTTGAACAAATGGAATTAGAATTTTTTTATGATAGTAACGAAAAGGTTGATTGATTTGAATATTGAGTTAAAGAAGTAACCAAGTTTTTAGAATTAATTAATTTAAAATCAGAAAACTATCGTTTTCGTGAGCATAATGCTGATGAATTAGCCCATTATGCGAAACGAACTATTGATATTGAATATAAATTTCCGTTTGGAATAGGTGAATTATGGGGGATCGCTGACCGTGGGGATTATGATTTACGTCGTCATAGTGAAATGAGTAAAAATGATTTGTCGTATTTAAATCAAGAAACAAATGAAAAAATTATGCCGCATGTAATTGAACCATCTGTTGGAGTTGGTCGTTTGATGCTAGCTATTTTATATGATGCTTACCATGTTGAAAAAGTTGATGACAATGAGACGAGAATTGTTTTAAAATTAAGTCCGTTATTAGCTCCGTATCAAATTGCGGTGATTCCATTAAGCAAACAATTAAACAGCGAGGCTTATCAACTATATGAAAAACTCTTAGTTCATTTTCAGTGTACTTATGATGAAACAGGAAATATTGGAAAGCGTTATCGTCGTCAAGATGCGATTGGAACACCGTTTTGTGTAACAGTTGATTTTGATACTCAAGAAGACCAAAAAGTTACCGTTCGTAATCGTGATACAATGAAACAAGAACGAGTGGCAATTACTAATTTAGAAAGTTATTTCACCGCAGCATTAAAATAATTAAAAGGAGTGAAAGGTATGGCATTAATTAGTAATGAAAAAATTGATTTAATTAAGTCAAAAGTAAATATTGTTACCGTAATGTCAGAATATTTATCGCTTGAAAAACGTGGTCGTAATTATTGAGCAGTTTGTCCCTTTCATCAAGATTCACATCCTTCAATGAGTATTTCACCAGAAAAGCAAATTTATCGTTGTTTTGCTTGTTCAGCTGGTGGCAATGTTTTTACTTTTTTACAAGAATATGAAAATATTAGTTTTATTGAAGCGTTAAAAAAAGTTGCAGTAATGGCCAATATTTCATTAGATGAATTAACTGCTTATCAAGAAAAACCGAAATATGATCAAAGTGAACAGTTAATTTTTGAAATTAATGCCTTAGCAAGTGCTTACTTTAGTAATAATTTAGAAACAAAAAAAGCTTATGATGCAAAAGAATATTTAACAAAACGGAACATTAATAATACTGAAATTGAATTATTTCAGATTGGTTATGCGGAAAGTGGTTTTGATCATTTGTACCATTTTTTAATTAAAAAAGGATATTCAATTAATGATATCCAACAAGCGGGTTTAATTACAATTAAAAATGGTAAAATATATGATTATTTTAATAATCGCCTAATGTTTCCAATTAAAAATAAAGATAGTTATGTTATCGGTTTTTCTGGGCGAGTAATTAAAACTACCAGCCAAGTAGCAAAGTATCTTAATACTCCTGAAACAAAGGTTTTTAAGAAAGAACAACTAATGTATAATATTCACCGGGCGAAACCTTTTATTCGTCAGCAAAATAATCTAATTTTACTTGAAGGATATATGGATGTTATTAGTTTAGAAAAATTAGATATTAAAAATACCGTTGCTTTGATGGGAACTAATTTAAGTGAATATCATTTAAAAGAAATTAAAAGATTAACGAATGAATGTTTACTTTTTTTGGACGGCGATAAGGCTGGAATTCATGCTAGTTTAAAAGCAGCAATTAAATTGTTAAGTAATAATCTAAAAGTTAAAATTGTCTTGAATAAAACTCAGCAAGATCCTGACGAATTAGTTAATAGTGGTCAAGGGAAATTAATTCAAACAATGTTAGCAAATGCCCAACATCCAATTAATTTTGCTCTTGATTATTTTCAAAATAAATTTAATTTACAAGCAGCAAATGAATTAGAAGAATTTTTTAATATTGTGGCACCTTTAATTAAAGCCAGTCCAAATCCATTGGAACAAGAATTAGCGGTTAATAATTTAGTTAAAATAACAGGAATATCGAAAGAAACAATTACAACAAAAATTGGGCAAATTAAATCATATCAAAAAGCAGTTTTTTCACCTATTACATCAGAACCAATTCCTAATGTAACTAACGATAATAATTATCAGCAAAGGTTATCAACAAGGTTCAAACCACAGCAAAGCAAGACTGTTGTAATTAAAAAGACAAAATATAAAATTAAAAATTTAAAGCGATATCTTTTAGCGGAGCAAAATATGGTTTTACAATTACTTGCTTCTCGTAAAGCAGCGGATTTTTATCAAAGAAAAATTGGAAATTTAAATTTTGATGGTTATCGTTTGTTAGCAAATGATATAATTACTTATTATAATGGACATTTGGGGGCAGAAAATGTTAAAATTAATATGTTGTGTGATGAAATAAATGATCCAAATTTAAAAAAAATATTAATGGATATTATTAATAAATCAACGATTAAAATTAAATATAATAAGAAAGAATTAGAAGACTATGCGCTCTTAATTGATGATTTTGCTAATGAAAAAGAGATTGCAATGCTATGAAATAAGTTAGAAAAAGCAAGTAATCTAATTGAGAAACAAGCAATTTCAATGGAAATTGACAAGTTGAATCAACGATTAAAATTTAAAAAGGGGTAGAGAGAATGGGATTATCAAAAAAAGAAGTCAGAGATATGAAATCTTTTGATGAATTTAAAGAATATATTAATAAATATTTAGAAGAAAATAACAATGAAATTGAACAAGAAAAATTAATAACATTAATTAATGATCATTTTGAAGTTGATGATAATGATGTTGAAGAATATTTTGAAGAATTAGTCACTAATGGTGTTGAATTTAGTGATGTTAATTTAGAAGAATTAGAAGAAAATGAAGTTCCTGAACCAGAAAAAGTAACAAAAAAACAACCAGATGAAAAATTACGTTATAAAGTTGGTGGTATTTCAAATGAAACAAAAATTCAGGATATTATTAAAGCTTACTTTAATATTTTGGGAACAAGTAAGATTTTAACTCGTGAGGAAGAAATTAAATATGCCAAAATGCTAGAATCATCTGATCCAGAAGAAATACGTTTTGGAAGGGATAAATTAATCACTTCTAACTTAAAGTTAGTTGTTTCAGTTGCCCGCAAACATTTAAACCGGGGATTAGATTTTTCAGATTTAATTGAAGAAGGAAACATCGGGTTAATGAAAGCTGTTGATAAGTTTGATTATAAGCGTGGTTTTAAATTTTCAACATATGCAACATGATGAATTAGACAAGCAACAACACGGGCAATTGCTGATCAAGCGCGAACAATTCGGATCCCTGTTCATATGGTTGAAACAATTAATAAATTAACAAGAATTGAACGTCAATTAACACAAGAATTAGGGCGCGAACCAAGTTACAATGAAATTGCCGAAAAAATGGGGCAAGGAATGGTTGGCGAAAAAGTTCGTGAAATTAAAAGATTATCAATTGAACCGGTTTCATTAGAAAAACCAATTGGTGATGAGGATGATACTCATTTTGGTGATTTTGTTGATGATAAAGATATTTTTACACCGGATGAATATGCTGAAAAAGAATCATTACGAGAAGTAATTGATGAAGTTTTCCATGAAATTTTATCAGCCCGAGAAGAAAAAGTAATTAGAATGCGGTTTGGACTTTTACCAACAAAGTTACGAACAGTATTACGGTTAGCAAAAGAATGCGAAGATGAAACTTTTCCTGAATTAGTCCAAACAGTTAAATCACTTGATATTCACTATGATACACCAATTGAAAAAGTACAAAGTCAAAAACATGCGTTAATTGATAAACATTTATCAAAATATGATTCGCCAAAAACATTAGAAGAAGTAGGCAAAGAGTTTAAAGTTACACGAGAACGAATTCGTCAAATTGAAGCAAAAACAATTCGTAAGTTTAAACCAAACCAAGCTAACTCAAAAGCAAAAGTATTAAAAGACTTTTTTAAAGGATAGAGGTTTTAAAAATGGATAGATTATCGGAACGTTTATTATTAATTGCTAAACAAGTTAATGAAAAAGATATTATTTGTGATATTGGGACAGATCATGCAATGATTCCAATTTATTTAGCAAAAGGAAATTTAATTACCAAAGCTTACGCTTGCGACATTGCTGAACAACCATTAAACCAAGCAAAAAAAAATATTGCAAAATATCATACTGAAGAACTTATTACCCCAATTTTAGCAGATGGCTTAGCAGGAATTTCCCATATTAAGATTGATACATGTATTATTTCAGGATTAGGAAGTGCAACAATTTTAACCATTCTGCAACAAGATTCTGATTTAATTGATCGCTATATTTTATGTCCTAATGATGATCCATTTTTATTACGAGAATGAATTAAAAAACAAAAATACTTTGTTGAAAAAGAATTATTAATTAAAGAAAATGATATTATTTATGAAATTATTGTTGTTAATAAAAGTACAGGTCAAAAAGTTAAAAATAACAAAGACTTATATTTTGGTCCTTGTCTTCGCAAAGAACATAATAAACTTTTTCAAGAAAAATGATTGTTAAAAAATGATTATTATTTAACATTATTAAACAAGATTCCTTCAAACACTAAGCGTTATCAAGAAATTAAAGCAAAACTAAAAATGATTAACAAGGTGATTTAATGTTAATTAAAAAATTATATCAAGAAATTGAAACTGATTTTTCATTGAAAGTAGCTTGTAAATGAGATTATAGTGGTCATCAGTATGGAAGTAAAAATCATTTTGTAGCAAAAATTATGGTTTGTTTAGATTTAACGAGTGAAGTAATTACAGCGGCAATAGCTAAGCAAATTAATGTTATTATAACCCATCATCCTTTTTGTTTTGGCAAGAAAAAAAGAATTCAACGCATTCATTATAAACAAACAATTATTGAGCTTCTTAATAAACATCAAATTGCTGTTTATGCTTTACATACCAATTATGATGGTTTAATGAATGAATTGATTTTACAAGAATTAAATCCTCAAAAAATTGTTGCATTTGATGATAATTTAACAAAGATTGGTCATATCAGTTTAACAGCTGATGAAATTATTATGAAATTAAAAGCAATTTTTAAAATTACAACAGTACAGCATAATTTACCTACGTTAGATCAACCAATTAAAACAGTTGCTTTAGCAGCAGGAGCAGCAGGTAATCTGATTGCAAATATTGACCAAAATATTGATCTTTTTATTACTGGTGAAGTTAAATGAGATCAATGAGTATTAGCAAATGAAAAACAATTAGCAGTTATTTGTTTCAACCACTATATGGAAGATTTTTTTACTGCTGCTTTTGCTGGATACTTAACACGAAAGTTTCCAACTTTAACAATTATTCCATATCATATAAAAAATATTATTAACTATCGTTAATAATATTTTTTATATTTGTTCTAAATAACGAATTACTTCTAATTGAATGATACTAGGTGTTGATGCTCCAGCAGTAACAGCAATACAAGTTTTATTTGCTAGCCAAGTTGGTTGAATATCACTTTTATCATTAATGCGATATGATTCAATACCAATTTGTTCACCCATTGCAACTAATTTTAAGGTGTTACTGCTACGTTCATCACCAACAACAAGTAAAAGGTCAATTGTTGTTGGATCTAAACTTAGGACAGCATTTTGTCGTTCTAATGTTGCATTGCATAAATCATTTTTAAAAATAATTTCATTTGGAACAAGAGTTTTAAGTTTTTCAACAATTGCTTCAATATCAATTTTAGAAAGCGTTGTTTGGTTTGTAATTAAAATCTTTTTGGTTGGATCAAGATTGGGTAAAATGCTAGCAACTTCCTGTTCTGTTGTCACAAGATTAATGGTTGGACTAAGTGCTAACATTGCATTTGTTTCTGGATGAAAGTGCTTCCCAATAAAAATAATTTGATAATCTGGTTTTGCTAAATATTCCTTAATTAAATTTTTCGTAACTGTTACTCATTCACATTCAGTATCAACAAGTGTAATATTTTTTTGAACTGCAACATCTTTAATCAGATCATCGCTACCATGAGCACTTAAAATCACAACAGCATTATCTGGCAAAGTTTGAATTAACTCAAGGCGATTAAGTTTAAAATCATTAACAGGAATAACACCTAAGTTAACGATTTCATCAATGACATGTTTATTATGGACAAGATAACCTAACATATAAATTTGTCGCCCGGCATATTTAATAGCAGCTTCTTTTGCTCATTTAATTGACTTAACAACACCAAGACAATAACCACGAGGTGTTACTTTTACAACTTTCATTTTTTCACCAATCCATTTTTATCTACTTATATGATATCATAACTAAAAATGTCTTTTATCATTTTAAAATAATATCTTAAACTTATTCATTAATCGAACTAAATTTGATATAATTAACTCGTCTATTTTAAGTAAAAATTTTATCTTTTTCTTAAAATATTACAATTATCTTAAATACTAAATTCAATTTGGGATAAAAAATTATTTAATGCAAAAACTAATGATTAATGCTATTTTAACACTAGCAACCAACATTGGTTTGATTTCATTATGAAAGGAGATTGAGTATGCCAGTAAGCTCAAAAGCTAAAAGCAAAAAGGTGCCCCAGTCGAAAAAACCAGTAGCAAAAAATGCGACAGAAAAAAAATGATTATTCATTAAATCACAAGCAGTTGTTGATTCAACTCCAGCTATGAAAAGATCAATTGATCGTTCAGTAGGAGATATTTATACAAAAACAGCAGCAGATTATCGGGCAAAAGATGGAACTGCCATTATAACTGCCATTACAGCAGAAAGATTAATTGCAGAACGTTTAGGAAAAACAGCAACACAGAGAAAAACAATTGAAGCACAAAGTAAAAAAAAGACCATTCAAATGTTAAATTCAAAGGAAGACAAAACACCTGCTAAAAAAGCAGCATCAAAAAAACCTTTGAAAAAAGTAGGGATAAAAAATAAGTAATGTTAACAATAACTAGATTTTCTAGTTATTGTTTTATTTAAAGTTTTTATTAATATTTTTCCTGTTTTTACAAAATAGAAAAATAAGATTAAGAATTTGAAATAATTAGAACTATAATAATAAAAGAGAAGAGGTTGGATCATGAAATCATTTGGTAAATGAAGTATAACTTTGAATTATTGTATTAATTATTTTAGTTTTAGCCTTAGTTTTTTTAGGAATGTACTATGATGGTTATTATTGAGAAGGAAAAGGATTGCCGGTTAATATTAATGATATTAAAACATTTAATGGAAATGGTTATCAGTTAATAACCCAATTGGGAATTGGAAAATTAATGCGGTTAGTATCATCCCGGTCATTTATTTGAGGATATTCAAATATTGTTGTGCCTGATGGTGGGCAAGGAATTGATTTAATGACATGATTGCAACAACCGGGTAATGTTAATAATAGTGGTGTGATTCAATGACCCCAAAATTATGAATTAGAAGCAGGGACAAATTTTTCTGAAGTAGTTGGTAGTTTATTAATTGTGTTATTAGTTGCTATTCCTGTTTTAATCCTAATTGGGATATATGTTACAAAAAAATGATAAAAGCAATGACACATCCTTACTCAATTGAATATTTAGATACACAGACAAAAAATTGAAAAAAACAATAAAAGGAGCTAGAAAGGCACTGAAAAAAATGAATAAAGCTGTTCGCAAAGGACGTGAAACGCCAACAACATTAGCACGAGAACAAGAACGATGAGATAATTTAATTGTTAATGCTGAAGCAGATTTTATTAAACAAAAAGAACTTTTTTAAACGCAGAATAATAAAAAACCAGTTGTGAAAAAATTAGTACCTGTTGGTAAAAAATAAAAGTTATTATAATGAAATTAGCAATAATTTCATTTTTTAAATATGTTATAATTTGGAAGGTGAGAAAAGAGGGTTAAATTATGAGTAATTTTAATCAATTTGGCTTTAAACGGTTTTTAAATTTCGGTCTTGCTGAATTAAATTTTGTTGAACCAACTATTGTTCAAGAAAAAGTAATTCCATTATTGTTAAAACATCAAAATGTTATATGCAAGGCGCATACAGGAACTGGTAAAACATTTGCGTTTTGTTTGCCAATTTTAAATAATATAAATTATGAGCAAGTGAAAATTCAAGCCATTATTGTGACCCCAACACGTGAATTAGCAAAACAAATTTATGATAATATTCGTTTTTTTAAAAAATTTGAACCAAATTTACAAGTTAATTATTTTATTGGTGGCGAAGATATTAAACGTCAAATTGAACAATTACAACGAACACAGCCGCACATTATTATTGCCACTCCAACTCGGCTAAAAGATTCATTTGATCAACAAAGTTTAAATTTAGGTAAATTAACAACTTTTATTATTGATGAATGTGATATGCTTTTTGATTTAGGTTTTATTGAAAATGTTGATTATATTTTGAGTAAAGTTAATTCTAATGTTCAAGTATCTGTTTTTTCTGCAACAATTCCGCATGAGTTAAAACCTTTTTTAATCAAATATTTAAAAAATCCACATTATTTAGATTTAAATGCCAATCAATTAACAAATCAAAACATTACACATATTTTAATTCCAACGAAGCATCAAGAACGAGAAACAATTTTATTAAAACTTTTAAAAACATTTGATTCATATTTATGTTTAATTTTTGTTAATAAAAAAACAGACATTAATAAGTATTATGATTTGTTATTAGAACATAATTATTCTGTAGTTCAATTACACGCAGGGTTAGAACCACGATTGCGAACAAAAGTTGTTAAACGGATTCGAAATTTAGAATATAAATATGTTATTGCAAGTGATATTGCAGCCCGTGGGATTGATTTTATTGGTGTTAGTCATGTTATTTCAATTGATTTACCAAATGATTTAGAATATTATATTCATCGTAGTGGGCGTACTGGGCGGGCAAATTATATAGGGTATAGTTATGTTCTTTATAATACGAAAAATTTAACTTTAGTTCAACAATTAATTTCAAAGGGAATTACTTTTAAAACAAAGAAATGAAATCAACAGGGAGAATTGGTTGAAACAGTTATTAGTATTGATAAGTCTAAAAAACATTCTTCTCTTGTGGTTGATAATGAAATTAATAAAATTATTCATCGTTATAAGACAAAAGATAATAATAAAAAAGTTAAACCTGGTTATAAGAAAAAACGTAAAGCAGAAATTGATGAATTTAAAAAACAAGTTCGGCGAAGTCATATTAAGGAATCAATTAAAAGAATTAAAAAAGAAAAAGCGAAAGAACGGGCAAACAAATTATTTGATAAAGATTAAAAAGAAAAACTTCAAGTTTTTTGTTAATATTAATTTTTTTAAAACAAGAAACAAAAGTCTTTTTTTATATAATTATTTTGTAGTTTTTAAAATTACAAAATATATTATGAAATTAATGAAATAGGAGGAAAATTATGACTCATAATAAAACAGTCGAAGCAACGCAAGGAAAAAAAGCGGATTTAAATAAAAAGATAGTTCATTTTTTTCATTAAAAATGTTTCGTTATACTTTAATTAAAATGTTAAAGGCACCATCAACATGGGTGATGTTTGTTTTAAAATTAGCAGTGGGAATAATTATGGTTTTATCATTAGGATTAGGAATGAGAGATGTCGCTAGTGGAGACTATACTGATGCTGCTAAATCATTATTTATTATTTATTCATGGATTTGATATATGTTATACTTTGGGTTAACATCAATGTTTATTGGTTTTAAAGCGGTACAGTTAATTCGTGATGAAATTGATGATGGAACGTTATTAATTTTTTCATCAATTCTAATATCGCGAACAAGAATGATTATTGAAAAATAATTAGCTTTACAGTTATTATGCTTAATTTATTCACTAATTATTTTATTATTACCACCAATTTTATTATTAGCCATGGGACCGAAAGGAACAGCAATTGGAAAAGTAATTTTAAGCAAAGTTAACTTTATGATTTTAACAAATTTTATTTTACAATTATTTTTAACTACAATTGGTATTTTAATTTGTGGTTTAAATGCAAAAGGTGTTATTGGTATTTTATTTACAATTGGTTTTTTAACCGTAATTGGGGCAATGATTCCTTTTATTTATAATGCAAGTAAAGGTGATCGCGCATCACAATATTTGATCCAAACCGCGGATTTAGCAAAAAATCCAGTTAAATTTAAGGACTCTGATGTTAAAAAAAACATACGATGATTTATTAAATCCGACTGGTTAACCAGTATGAAGTGTAATGGACAATAAACTTAGTATGTCATTTTCTAATAGTAGTGAAAATATGGAAGATTTTGATGTGACTTCGCTAGCACGAAATATTGATTTAGTGATTACTAAAATACCTAATAATGTAATGGAAAAATAATGGAAAAGATATTTCTTGAGACGATGTTGTTGCAGAAGTTAAAAAAACACCAAATGATTATCCAATATTAGCTAAATTAATTAATACTAATGTATTAGAATTTGATGGTTATAAGTCAAATAAATTTAATGTTGTTAAACCTACAAACAGGTAACGAAGTTACATTTACCAATAATAGTGATAAAGGAATTAATATTTTATCTGATTTTTATAATGATGTAAGTTTACAATAACTAATTACGCTGTCAAGAACAAAACCATCATCTAATTCTAAAATTTATTTATATGTTTTAGATAAAACAAAATTAAAAACTAAAACAACAAAAAATATTTATCAAATTATTAAAACAATGTATGATAAATCAATTTTTTCACCGACAATTTTTGGTTATCCAAAAAATAGTTATATTTTAGGAGGAATCCTTGCACCAAGTCGAATTGCATCTCTTGTTTTTAACACATTGTCAAAAAATAGTTAAAATAGATTTATTAATTTTTATTGAGATTTTCATGAATTCTTGGCCCATAATTTATATAATGAAAATGTTTATATTAATGATCCAGTTATGTCGTTATATACTCAATTTATTGCGCAAATGTCTTATTGGTCAAAACAAGGAATATATGGTCGATATAATGCTATTCATGATAATGAACAACAGTCACAAAATGAATTAAATAGTGTTAAAAAAGCTCAAACAAATTATAAATTAATGGCATACTTAAATTTATGACAACAATGAGTTGTAATGTGAACAGGAAATGCTAGTGCTAGTGTATCAGGAACAAACGATATCGATGCAACAATGTTGTTACCAATTAATAATTATTTAGATGTTAAAATTGATAGTGTTATTTATCAAACAAGTGATTCTAATATAAAAACAAATTATTTTTTAATGAGGGACTTTAATAAACCAGTAACATTAACTAGTTTAGCTGGATTGTACACAGGTTATTTATTAGTAACTCTTGCATTAGCAGGGTTAACATTATGATGAATTACAAGAAAGAATTTTGTATAGTTATGAAAACAAAAAAAAGTAATTTTACACCAAATCCTGATTTAGCAATTGAGATTCATGGATTTACAAAAAAATTTAAAAAATTTGTAGCTGTTGATGATATTGATATTAATGTTGCAAAAGGGAAAATTCATGGTTTTATTGGGCCAAATAGTTCTGGGAAAACTACAACAATTAAATCATTAGTTGGGGCCATTATTCCAACAAGTGGTAATTTTAGTATTAATGGTTTAAAATCTATTTCACCATCAGCAAAGAAACTGATTGGATATATACCTGAAAATGCTTGATTTCCAAAGCACTTAAATGTTTATAAATATTTAATTGAAATAAGTTATTTACGAGATGTTAAGTATAAAGAAGCAAAAGTAAAAGCAAAGGAAATTTTAGAAAATCTAAATTTATGAAAATTTCGAACTAAAAATCCTAATACATTTTCATTAGGAATGAAGAAAAAAGTCTTGTTAGCACAAGCATTAATCGCTGATCCAAAGGTATTAATTTTAGATGAACCAGCTGCTAATTTAGATCTAACTGCTCGTCAAGAATTATTCAATGATTTAATTAAAGTTAAAAATCAAGGTAAAACAATTTTAATTTGTTCACATATTTTAACTGAATTACAAGATTTAACCGATGAGATTACAATTCTAAATTATGGTAAGGTTGTGTTTTCAGGCGCTATTATTAATTCTAGTCAAAATTATTATCAATTTACCGTAATGGAAAAACCAATGCTAGCAAGTTTAGAAAATGGTAATGCGCAAATTAAAGAAATTGCTTATCGTGCTTTTGAAGAAAAAGTTATCTTAATTACGATTAAACCATTTGTAACAAATATTACAGAAATTTACGATCGTGTTGTTTTTTCAGTTAATAAAAATTTTGGTAAAGCAAGTGCATTAAGTATAATTAATGTTAAAAAACCTTAGTAAAATATTTTTTTTGAGCTATAATTATAACAAAGATTATTAATGTAGTTTCAAAATTACTTTACATCGTAAGGTTTTTTTATTTTTTTATTGAGGGGAGGGAAATTAATTTGTCAGAAGTTTTAACGGTTCGTGAAAAAAAATTACGGTTTGAAAAACCTTGAAAAACAATAGCCTACTTTTGTGTTCCAACTGTTTTTTTAATGATTGTACAAGGGCTGTATAATATTATTGATAAAAGTTTAGTGTTATCATTTGCCGCACCTGATTTAATTCATGACCAATTTTATATTGATGCATATAATTCGTTAAAAAATATTAATGTTACAGAAATTCTTTTAGCCGATATGCGGTCATTTATTAATGTTGCAACTCAATATGCTTCACAAACATATAATTTACAATGGTCATTTAGTATTATGATTGGAATGGGTTGTGCAATGAATTTTTCAATTGCTTATGGGCAACGGGATATTCCAAGTATGCGCCGGATTGCGGGAAATGGTTTTTCATTAACAGTTCTTTTTTCAGTAATGGTAGCATTTGCAATTTTTTGTATTGTGTTTCCAGGGTGAAATGCTATTTTTATTACTTCTCAAATGGGAAAACATTATAATCCAATTACAGAAAGTTTATGTTGAGAATATTCATTTCCAATGTTAGCGGTCGCGCCAATGATGTTTTTAAGTTATTATTTTATGTCATTAATTCGTAGTGAAGGACGAATGAAATGAGTAATAATTATGATTTTAAGTTCATTATTAATTAATGCTGCAGCAGCAATTTTCTTTATGAAAGTTTGTCATCTTGGTATGTCAGGAGCAATGTTAGGTACAGTCTTTTCTTGAACAGTACAAGTAATCTGAGGATTTATTATTGTTTTTAAAACAAAAAATAGTTATTCAAAATTTTACTGAAATGATTTATTCCAAATTGAAGGAAAAAATATTGCTAATTTTACTAAAGCAGGGCTACCAAATTTTATTAATAATGCTGCTTTAGTAGTTACATCTTATGTTGCGACATCTCTTGTTGTTCAATTACCAAACCAAGAATATCATAATGGGGTTGCTGTTTTACAAGAACTTTATTCTTCAATTGTGCCATGAATGACATTAGTATTATCGGCTGGGGTTGGTGTTACACAAGGTGCTCGTAGTATTATTGCTTATAATTATGGTGCGAAAAAGAATGCTCGAATTTGAGAAGTTTTAAAACGTGTTAGTTTATTAATTATTATTTGATTTTGTTTAATGTTAATTGTCTTTATTATTTTTGGAAAAGATATGATGATGCTATTTGCTTTTCCTGAAAAATATGCGATTAAATATCGTTGATGAATTGTTTTAAACTTTATGACTTATCCATTTTGTTCGTTAACTTATATTGCTTTAACGTTGTTCCAAGGAATTAATCGTTCATTTTTAGCAACATTTACAAGTAGTTTACGTTCAATTGTCGTAATTTTACCATTAATTGGAATTGGTTTTGGGGTTAGTCAAGCAACTGGAAATCCAATTTTCTATTATATCTTTATTGGTTTAAATGATTTAATTTCAGCAGCAATTATTATTCCAATTTTAGTTTACTACTGAAAAAAATATCGGAATAAATTAGTGAATGAACCTGATCCATATTTTAGTGAATATCAAGAAGATTTACGAACTAAAAAAGTTTTAAAAGTAAAACATCAACAAAAAAAATAACAAGGTTTTAATACCGAAAATAGGCACATAAAAAACAATTTTATGTGCCTATTTTATTGAAAATTATTTATTGATAGGGTAAATTTAATTATTATTATCTTTTTCAACTAAAATTACTCATTTATCTTTTGTTGAAAAACTATAACAATTTTGGTGATAATTATTAATAGCAAAATCACTTAATCCTTTGAAAGCCATTAAATATTTATTATCAGTGATTTCTTTATTACATTTTTTACAACTAAAATTATTTACCATATTATTAATTGCTGTTTGATTTAATGTTTGGAGATGTTTAATTTTACCACGACTAATTTTTGTGGCAATTTGACTTAAATTAGTGATTTTTGTTTTTGTGATGTATTCACTTAAATATAAATTAATTGGACGAAATCCTAATTTGCGATAAACATTATATCCTTGTGACGTTGCAATCAATCCAACTAAGTCGTAACCTTGCTTATAAACACGATTAATTAAGTGATTCATCATTAGTTTTGCTAATCCTTGTCGGCGAAAATTTTGATGAGTTGAAATATCATCAATAATTGCAATATCTTTTTCAAAGTAAATATTTCCAGTTGCTGCAGGAAGATCATTTTTATATAATAAATCAATTTCAGCAGTATCTTTATTTTTATTTAATTTTAATAAAGTTTTATAAAATGCATAATCTCAACTTTTTGGTCCCATTGCACTTTCAAGAATTTTACTAAAATCAGTTAATCGTTTATTATCATTAACACGTCGGAATTTAAGATTTTTATCAACTTTTAATTTTACTTTTTTTCATTTTGTTAAATCAAGGACCATTCCAACTAAGATTTCATTTTGAATAAATCCTAATGATTCAAAAAAAGCTTGCTCTTTTTCATCAATTTGTTCGCCAATTGTATATCATAAAAAATCTAAGTCATTATCAACATAGTCTTTTACTAACTCTTTTACACGTTCAGCATCTTCTTGGTAATCTAATTGGGTACTAATTGCAATAGTATATGTTTTATCATCATCATTGCTAATATCAGTCATATAAATTTTATTTTCAGTATCAATTAATTCATTTCGAATGCGTTTATCTTGAAAGGGATTGGTCATGTAACGGACAAAATTTTGTGCTAATTTTGTTGCCTCATATTCACCTTTAATTCGGAACATTCGCTTAATTTTAGGATTCTGTCGATACTTTTTTTGTTTCATTTTTTCATCTACCTTAAATTATATATATTATATCGTGTTTTTAAGAAAACAAATATTAAAATCTGCTGATTTTCAAAATAAATTTAATTAAAAGATTACTATTCCAATTCTTTCTTTATCATATCTTATTGACACTTTATAATAAAAATTGTAAAATCAAGCATAATGTAGATGATTTTAAAAATATTAGTAATATTTTTAAAATAAATTACTTTGATTATATAAAAAAAGGAAATTTAATATGAAATTTATTTCAGAAATAAAATCTACCTTTAAAAGAAGTTATAAAGCAGTTAAAAAAGAACTTAATACATTTTTAAAAAAACTTGGTTTTAATAAAAATGAAACTACTAAAATATCAACTAAAATTTTTGACTATATTGATGAAACCTTAGAAACCTATGTGAATAGTGGGATTAATGCTGAAATTGATGCTGAAGCATTAGAACCAATATTTAATGTAAGAAATAAAAATATTGAAAATAATAAAGGATATAATCAAGAGTATGCTAATGAATATAAGAAAATATTTAATGAGGTTAATAACTTTTTACCAGAAGATAGTAAAAAAATAAAACAAACGAATTCAAAATTTATTGTTGAACAAGGTGAGGAAGATGAAACATATAGTCGATAATAAAAAAAGATATGTAGTAATAATAAAAGAAGAATAAAATTAACAAAAAGATTGGAGTGCAAAGAAATGGGAACGTATATAAACATTATGGGGACATATCGTGAAATCACTTGTGATTGTGGAAAAAAATGCAATAAAATTAATGATTTAGATCCAGATTGTAAAATATGCGATAGTTGTGAAGAATGATGAAATTGTTAATAAAAAAGAAGAACTTGTGTTACAATCTGAAGAATAATTAATTTTTAATAAAAACATAAAATTTATTGATTTTTTTTAAGATAACGATATAATTAATTATGGTTGTTTCAGTTTCAACCGCCCTTTGACTTTTAAGTACCTAAAGGATATGCAATACTTATCTACTTACAAGGCGAGTCTAAACTGGAGGTGTAAAAATGTTTGCAATAATTAAAACTGGGGGGAAACAACTTCGTGTTTCTCAAGGTGATGAAATATTTGTTGAAATGTTAAATGGTAATGAAGGTGAAAAAGTTAATTTCACTGAAATTTTAATGATTGATGGCGAAGTAGGAACTCCTTTTATTAAAGGGGCATCAGTAACAGGAACAATTTTAAAACAAGGAAAACAAAAGAAAATTGTTGTTTTCCATTATAAACCAAAGAAAACACAACATAAAAAATATGGGCATCGTCAACCATATACAAAAGTTAAAATTGATCAAATTTTGTTATCAAGTTCTGCTAAAGGAACAACAACAGATGCCAAAACTAAACCTGTGGTAGCAAAAACAACAACTGCTGCAAAATCAACTGTAAAACCTGTTGCTGATAAAAAACTAGTAACAACGGAAAAAAAGTAACAACAAAAGTAGTTTCTTCAGGTGATAAAAAACCAGTAGCGGCAAAGCCAGCAGCTGAAAGTACATCAACAACATCAGCAAAAAAACCAGCATCAAAAACAAAACAAAGTGACAAGTAAAACATTATGATTAAGATTATAATTACTAAAACTGAACAAAAAATTAAGAAAATTGAAATTACTGGTCATGCTAAAGCAGCTGAATATGGTAAAGACCTTGTTTGTGCCGCAATAACAGGAATTGCAACTGGTGGCTTAAATGCAATTGATCAAATTAAATCAAATAGTTGTCAATTCATTGTTAAAGAAGGATTAATTATTATTACAGTAAAAAATAATAGTGCTGACTTACAAGTTGTGTTACAAACAATTTATTATCAATTTTTAACAATTTATCAGCAATATCAAAAATTTATTAGTGTAAAGGAGGTTGAAGAATAATGATAAAGTTCGCATTAGGCTTACAGTTATTTGCTTCAAAAAAAGGAGTAGGATCGACTAAAAATGGTCGTGATTCACATTCAAAACGATTAGGTGCAAAAAGAGCTGATGGCCAAACAATTAGAGCAGGATCAATCATTTATCGTCAACGTGGAACAAAAGTTCACCCAGGAGCAAATGTTGGGCGTGGTGGTGATGATACCTTATTTGCCTTAATTGATGGAATTGTTAAGTTTGAAAAATTTGGACAAAATAAAACAAAAGCATCAGTTTATCAAAAACAAGTTAAATAAATAAAAAATACTAATTTTTTGAAAAAAAGTAGAATTAGTATTTTTTTATGGTTATAATATATCTATTAAAGGATGATTAGAATGATTTGCAATAAAAAATCTTGAAAAGCTTGACAAGTTTATTATCAATTATTGTTTGCCATTTTAATCGGGTTTAGTTTTTTTAGTGTTATTTTACCAATTCAATATATTTATATCATAGGCCCAATTGTGATTATTGTTTATTTCTTATCTTTTATAAAATATCAAAATAAGATGATAATAACAAACATTTATCAACAACGAAATCTTTGAAAATTTTATTTTTACCCAGTTATTGTAAAAATTATTAATATAAGCGATGGAAAATGTCATTACCAAACAGGGAAGGCATCTCCCTATCAATATTTTTCTTAAATGTGCATCAAGTATTTGCAGGAGTATTTGGTGCACGATGATTTCTGAACACGGTGATAGTTGTTTCAGAATTAGTTTTCTAAACTATAAAACTATTATTCAATTTTTTAGATACAGAATTAATAATAAGAAAAATTTGATAAAGTAATGCAACGAGATCTTTTTATTAAACAAAAGAAATCTCATTAGTTAAGAACAATTATTAATAATTTATTAGTAATTGTTTTTTATTTTTAAAAGAAAGGAATTAAAGAAAATGAAAAAAGAAGCATGTTAGCAAGTTTGGTTTTATTGTCTCCACATTGGGTGCAGCAATTGGACTTGGTAATGTATGGGCATTCCCCACCTTATTAAAACAAAATGGAGGTTTAGCCTTTTTTGTTTTATATATTTTGGCAATTATTACTTGTGGGATTCCGTTATTAATTTTGGAATTTAACATTGGTAATATGCGTCGTAAATCGTTAATTAATATTTTTGATGAAGAAAACCCCAAAGCAAGTAGATTTATCGGTTGGTTTGAATCAGCTTTTATGTTTATTGTCGCTAACTACTATACTGTATTAATTGGTTATTTTTTAATTTCATTAATACTAAATTTTACATCGTCAATTAATACACCGTTATGGTTTGATAATAATATTTTAAATCCTGGTGGAATTGGTGTGACCGGTAATGCTAATTTTCAATGATTAGCATACTTAGCCTTTATTGCGATTGTTATTATTGTTGGGACAATTGTGATGTTTCGAGCAAAAGGAATTGAAAAAGCGAATGTTATTTTTATTCCAGTCTTATTTGTTATTTTATTAGTTTTAGCAATTTATGTTTTAACAATTCCAGGAGCATTACAAGGACTGGGAACAGTTTTAATGCCAACGGAAAAAACTTTAAGTTCCTTTGGCAACTTGCAAGTATGAAGTGATGCCTTTAGATTAGGTGTGTTTACTGTTTGCGTCGGATCAGGATTTATGATGTTATTTGCTGGTGCAGCGCCAAAAACACAGGATAATACGAATAAAGCATATATTTTATCACTTCAAATTTTTCCAATTTCGCTTTTAACATTAATTATGGTTTTTGGTTCAGCAGGAATTTTAGTTCATGAACAAAATTCGGGATTAATTACGATTGATGATTATACCAACGCAATTGATGAAGATTTTCCAAAGGATGGTGGTGCTAGTTTTATTTTTAATGTCTTTCCACAAACTTTTAATGTTATTAATAAACAAACCTTTGTTGGTTTTGGAAATTTTTTAGGAATTTTATTTTTTACAGCACTATTATTTGCTGGATTAAGTAGTATTATTGCAATGATTGAAGTTGTTATAAATGGAATTTTTTCAAATTACAAGGTAAAGGAAAAGTATGTTATTATTATTTTAATGATATTAATGGCAACAATTGGTTTAGTATTGATGTTTAAAGATACTAATCAATTACTTTACTCATTCCAAGCTTTAGCTGGTAGTGTTAACATGCTGGTGATGGCTTTAGTTGAAATTATTTTATTTGTTCATATTTACAAAAATTTACCAATAATGATTGCATATAATAATACACACTCATGAATTAAAATTGGTAAAACATATAAATTTGCTATTTCGTATTTAACACCATTATTATTAGCAGTTAATAGTGTCTTTATGTTTTATGCTTTTATTAGTTCGGGGCTATCAAAACCTTGATGATTATCAGTATTAGCAGTCTTATTAGGAATTATTATTCCGTTAGGATGTAGTGTTTTGTCGGTTACTGTTTTAAAAAAATATAAAATTAAACCAGTACCAATTGTAATATGACAAGAAGGATTGGAGAACTAAGCAATGGCAACTTGATTAATTATTACATTGACTATTATTATTGTGTTATTTCTTGTTTTATTTGGAGGATTTATCTTTTTTATGTATAAAGATTGAAACAATAATATTAAAAGTGCAGAAGAAACAAAACTAAAAAAAAGTAAAAATAAAAGTTATAATTAACTTTTATTTTTACTTTAGAATAATATTGTTTGGAGAAACAAAAAATAGTTGCAATTAATTGAAAAAGAATTATAATAAAATTATAAATATTAGAGGAGTAATTAAAAGGATAGTTCAGAGAGTTAATTGTGGTGGTGTGAAATTAATCTATTGTTTTAATGAAGGTTGCTAAATATTTTAACTTGATATTTTAATTAAGGTAATAAGTGATACTTATTAAAAAAAGATGGTACCGTAATTATTAGATAATAATTGCTCCTATTATTTTATTTAAATAATAGGAGTTTTTATTTAGAAAGGAAACAAAATGGGAAAAGAATTAACAAAGAAATATGATCATATCTTGGTCGAAGCAGGAAAATATCAATTTTGGAAGAAAAAAGGTTATTTTACCGCGGATGTTAAAAATAAACAACCAAGTTTTAGTATTGTTATTCCACCCCCAAATGTGACAGGGAAATTGCATTTAGGTCATGCATGAGATACAACATTGCAAGACTTGATTATTCGTTATAAAAAATTACTAGGATTTGATACTTTATATTTACCAGGAATGGATCATGCGGGAATTGCTACCCAGGCAAAAGTAGAAGAACGTTTACGTGTAACAAAAAATATTTTACGACATGATTTAGGACGAGAAAAGTTTATTGAACAAGTTTGAGCATGAAAGGAAGAATATGCTGAAATTATTCGTGAGCAATGAGCTAAATTAGGTTTAGCATTAGATTATTCACGCGAACAATTTACGTTAAATAATAATTTATCAGCGGCAGTGCAAAAAGTTTTTATTGATTTATACCAAAAAGGATTAATTTATCGTGGTAAACGAATTATTTCATGAGATCCCGTACAAAAAACCGCTTTATCAAATATTGAAGTTATTTATCAAGAACAACAAGGCAAAATGTATTACTTTAAATATTTTTTAGAGAATAGCACAAGTGAGTTTTTGACCATTGCAACAACGCGTCCAGAAACAATGTTTGCTGATCAATGTGTTGTTGTTAATCCAAATGATAATCGTTATCACAAATATTGAAATAAAAAGGTAGTAAATCCCGCAAACGGTGAATTACTTCCTATTATTTGTGATGATTATGTTGAACAAGATTTTGAAACGGGAGCAATGAAATGTACACCAGCACATGATGCTAATGATTTTGAAATTGCTTTGCGTCATCATTTAGCGATGCCAATTTGTATGAACTTAGATGGAACAATGAACGAATTAGCTGGGAAATATCATAACCAAGATCGTTTTACTGCTCGTCAAAATTTAGTGCATGATTTAAATCAACAAAAGTTAATTGTTGAAATTAAAGTTCATTCTCACCAAGTTGGTTTTTCAGAACGAAGTGGTGCTATTGTTGAACCATATTTGTCAGACCAATGATTCGTTAAAATGGAATATTTTGCTGAAAAAATTATTAAATTTCAATCATCAACAAATAAAATTAAATTTTATCCATCTCGCTTTAATATAACATTAATTAATTGAATGAAAAATGTTCAAGATTGATGTATTTCACGGCAACTATGATGGGGACATCAAATTCCAGCATGATATCATAAAGATGATTCAACAAAAATTCATGTCGGTTTAACTCCACCAGATAATAGTAAAAATTGAATTCAAGATGCAGATGTTTTAGATACTTGATTTTCATCAGCATTATGGCCAATGGCAAGTTTAGGATGAAATTGAGATAAAACATTATTTCAACACTATTTTCCAACTAATGTTTTGGTAACTGGTTATGATATTATTTTCTTTTGAGTTTCAAGAATGATGTTTGAATCATTAGAATTTACGAAGGAAAAACCATTTAATGATGTTTTAATTCATGGTTTAATTCGGGATGAAGAAGGACGAAAAATGAGTAAGTCATTAGGGAATGGGATTGACCCGATGGATGTTATTAAAGAATATGGTGCAGATACATTACGTTATTTTTTAGTTACAAATAGTGCCCCAGGACAAGATTTACGTTTTTCGTTAGAAAAAGTTAATAGTGCTTGAAATTTTATTAATAAGTTATGAAATGCTGCTCGTTATGTTGAAATGAATTTAACAAATAATTTTAAACCATTGGTTAATTTTGAAATAGAAATTAAAAACTTATTATTAAACCATCAAGAAAATGCTATTGACCAATGAATTTTATCAGAATTAGCAAAAACAATTACTAAAGTACAAACTAATATGGAAAAATATGAATTTGTTTTAGTTGGAAAAGATTTGTATGATTTTGTATGAAATAAGTTTTGCTCATGATATATTGAATTAACAAAAGTTAATTTGCAAAGTAATAATGCAACAATTAAAATGGTATCAACTCAAACATTGTTTTATGTTTTAAAACAAATTTTAATTATGTTACATCCATTTATTCCATTTGTAACGGAAGAAATTTATCAAAAATTAAATTTAAAAGAATCAATTATGTTAGAAGTTTATCCAAAAATTAATTTTAATTATAATGTTGATTATTTAAATTTAGTAACAGAAATTGTTGCTGCAATCCGCGAATTACGAAGCAATTATCAAATTAAAAAAGAACATATTATTGAAATTTGATTTGATCAAGCAAGTAGTAAGAATAACATTACTACAAATGTTATTTCATTAATTAATGAATTTATTTTAAAAATGGTTAATAGTAAAGTTATGGGTGTGCTTCACCAAAAAGATCAAAACCAAAAATATGCAACAATTCCATTAACGAATGTTATTTTAGAAGTTGGATTGAATGATATTGTTGATGAAACAATTGAGCACCAAAAAATCAATGCGGAATTAACTCGCCTAGAACAAGAACTAAAACGAAGCAAAAACATTTTAAATAATCCAAATTTTTTAGCAAAGGCAAATGCTGAAAAGATTAAACTTGAAGAAGAAAAATATGCCCAATATTTAGAACAATATCAACAATTAAAAGGAAAAATAACAAATGACAATTCCAACAATTAACATTATTGGTGCTGGATTAGCGGGGACCGAGGCAGCTTATCAATTAGCGCGGAGAGGTTTTAAGGTTAACTTGTATGAAACTAAACGGTTAATAAAAAATCCAGTACAAAAACAAAATTCATTTGCGGAATTGGTTTGTTCAAATTTGTTACGTAGTGAAAGTTTAACGAATGGTGTTGGGTTATTAAAACAAGAAATGTTAGCATTTGATTCATTAATTATTAAAGCAGCGTATGCAAGTCGTGTTCCAGATGGTGGAGCATTAGCAGTTGATCGTCATCAGTTTTCAGAATATATTACAACGTGATTAACAAATAATTCAAATGTGACTTTAATTGACCAAGAGGTAACAACTATTGATGATAAGGCAATTACATTGATTGCTTCTGGACCATTAACAACATCAAAATTTCAAACTACCATTCAAGCATTATTGGGTCAAGAATATTTTTATTTTTATGATGCAGCAGCGCCAATTATTACAAAAGATAGTATTGATTTTACTAAAGTATATTATAAATCACGTTATGATCAAGGCGATAGCAAAGATTATATTAATTGTCCAATGAGTAAGGATGAATTTGAATTATGAGTTCAAGCATTAATTGCAGCAGAAACAGTGGCCTTACATGATTTTGAAAAAGAAATTTATTTTGAAGGGTGTATGCCAATTGAGATAATGGCAAAACGGGGTATTAAGTCATTATTGTTTGGACAATTAAAGCCAGTTGGCTTAGAAACCTCAAGTGGTAACCGCCCATATGCTGTGGTGCAATTACGTCAAGATGATGCAATTGATACTTTATATAATTTAGTTGGTTTTCAAACTAATCTAAAGTTTCTTGAACAACAACGCCTTATTAGAATGATTTTAGGCTTAGCAAATGCTCAAATTGTTCGATATGGTGTTATTCATAAGAATAATTTTATTAATTCGCCAATTTTATTAAATCAATTTTTACAAGTAAAAAAACATCATAATATCTTTTTTTGCTGGTCAAATTATGGATGTTGAGGGATATGTTGAATCAGCGGCCACAGGAATTATTAGTGCATTAAATATTACAAGATTTTTAAATAAGAAATCAATGTTAACATTTCCACCTGAAACAATGATGGGAGCATTAGTGAATTATATTGTTAATGCTTCAAAAACTAATTTTCAACCGATGAAAGCAAATTTTGGAATTATTCCTGCCTTTGAACAACATTTTAAAAGCAAAAATGAAAAATATTTAGCATATAGTGATCGTGCATTAACAATATTAAAACATTTTATTGTAAACAATAATTTAAATGTGGAAAGTATCTTTTAATAATTTTAAAAAAGCATAAAATATAAGTAGAATAATGCAAACAGAAAAGAGGCGCTAAAAATGAATTTGGAATTAAATGCATTAATTAATGGTGAATTAATCAATAATGGGGATTGATTAGAAATAATTTCACCAATTAATAATAAGCCATATGGTCGTGTTCCAGCTCTAAAAGAAAAAGAAATAAATGAAGCTTTTAAGGGGGCTCGACATTCACAAAAAGCATGAGCAAAATTAACTTTATTTGAACGAATTAGTTATTTGCAAAAATGAGCAAAATTATTAGAAAGTCATAAAACAGAACTTGCAAAAATTATGGCCCATGAAGTTGGAAAAAGTTTAAAAGATGGTCAAATTGAAGTTGAACGTAGTATTGAATATATTGATTATACGATTGAAGAAGCAAAGCGAGTTTTTCCAGAAACATTAACTGGTGATGGTTGAAATTTTAAAAATAAAATAGGTATTTTTTCTCGTGTTCCTAAAGGTGTTGTTTTAGCAATTTCACCATTTAATTATCCTGTCAATTTAAGTATTGCAAAAATTGCACCAAGCTTAGTTGTTGGTAATACTGTTGTTTTTAAGCCAGCAACAAATGGTAGTTTAACCGGATTATATATGGCAAAGTTAGCTTTTGAAGTTGCTTTTCCAAAAGGTGTTTTTAATGTTGTAACTGGTCGTGGACGTGATATTGGAGATTTATTAGTTTTAAATCCTGAAATTAATGTTATTTCATTTACTGGGTCAGTTGCCGTTGGGAATCATATTCGCAAATTAGGGCATGGAAAAGACTTAGTATTAGAATTAGGGGGAAAAGATCCAGTTTTAGTATTAAAAGATGCTGATTTAGCAAAAGCGGTAAAAGAAATTGTTGCTGGTGCTTATGCTTATTCTGGGCAACGTTGTACAGCAATTAAGCGAGTATTAGTAGATGAAACAATTGCTGCTGAATTAGTACAATTATTAAAAATAGAAGTTGGCAAGTTAGAAGTAGGTTCGCCATTAGATAATAAAGCAATTATTCCAGTTATTGATTTAAAAGCTGCAGATTTTGTGCAAGGTTTAATTGATGATGCTTTAGCAAAAAAAGCAACATTAGTACTTGGTAATCAACGAAAAGATAATTTACTTAGTGCAACTTTAATTGACCATGTTACGCCAGAAATGCGATTAGCATGAGAAGAACCATTTGGCCCAGTCTTACCAATTATTCGTTGCAAAAATGTTGAAGAAATGATTACTTTAGCAAATAAATCAAACTTTAAATTGCAGGCCTGTATTTTTACAAAAGATATTAATGCAGCATTTAATATTGCTAATGAGTTAGAAACAGGAACGGTTAACATTAATGGCCGTACTCAACGGGGACCTGATTCATTCCCATTTTTAGGAATTCATGATTCTGGACAGGGAGTGCAAGGGATTCGTGAAACAATTAATTCAGTTACTCGTTTTAAAGGATTAGTAATTAATTATTAAAACTAATCTTTTTTTAGTTTTATGATATATTATACTTATAAGTAGGTAAAAGTAAAAAAATGGAAAATAAAGTGGAGCAAATGTCTTTACGTGAAGAAAAAATTGAACAAACTTTGAATGAACTAATGTCAATAATTCAAGCAATTAATTTAGATCTTAGTGAATTACAAGAACGAGCAAGTTTAAAAACGAATGCTGTTCTTGATGAGTATGATACTATTGCTGAGCAAATTGGTAATATTGCAAAGGAAATCAATGATTTAGAATATAAGTTTGATATTACGGAAATTTCACTATATTTAATTTTTTTAGATTTAAAATTATCGTTTAATATTTTAAAAAATAAGTTAGAAGTAACAAAATATTTAATCCAACTTTTTTTCAAAGACAGTAATTAATTATTATTGTCTTTAATGGAGGTTATTAAAAAATGGATTTAAAACAAGAGAAGTTTTTGTTTACAGATGGGGAAGAACATTTTATTACTGATTTTCAGCAAGGAAAGGGTTATATTTTTTATTTTTTTCCAAAAGCAGCAACACCAGGCTGTACTTTAGAAACAATTGCTTATAATCGTTATTATCAAAAGTTTTTAGCTGCTGGTTATAATGTTATTGGTATTAGCCGTGATAATTTAAAAAAACAAACTAAGTTTCAAAATGATAATAATGTTAGTTTCCCCATGTTATGTGATATTGATTCTAAATTATGTGAAATGTTTAGTGTCTTAAAAGAAAAGAAAATGTTTAATAATGTTTATTTTGGAATTGAACGAAGTACCTTTTTGTTAGACAATGATTTTAAGTTTATTCAAGAATGACGAAAAGTAAAACCAGTTGAGCATATTAAAACAGTGTTGTTAGTCGTAACGGAAACCAATTTATAAATAATAAATATTGTATAGTTTCATTTCATGTAGTTGGCACGAAAAATTTTTATTATTTGTATAATGATACAACTGAAATTGGAAAACTATAATGTTTTTTAACCAAGATAAGTGAAATAATGTATAAGAAGAGAACAAAATAATGAAGAAAATTTTAATTGTAGAAACTAATACAAGTAGATATAAAAATACCAATGAACCTACTGGTTTGTGATTGGGTGAAAGCGCAGAATTTGTTGATGAATTACAAAAACATGGAATTAAATATGATTTTGTGAGTCCAAACGGTGGTTTAGTACCCCCTTGCCCTTGATCCTCGAAGCATGAAATACATGGATGAAGCGATTTGAAATGTATATGAAGACAAAGATTTTTTACAAAGGGGCATTCAAAACACACTAAAACCCAACGAAATAAAACCAAATGAATATAGTGCAATTTACTATACCGGTGGGCATGGTGTAATGTGAGATTTTCCAGACAATAGTGAAATTCAAGCAATAGCTAGACAAATTTATATGAATAATGGTTATTTAGTTTCAGTGTGCCATGGAATTTCTGGTTTATTAAATCTAAAAGATGATCAAGGAAACTATATAATTGCTGGTAAAAAAATCACTGATTTTACTACCTCAGAAGAAAATTTAGCGGGAAAGAAAAAACAAGTACCGTTTTTAAATCAAAAAAATGCAAAAAGTCGTGGTGCCATTTGACATAAGAAACGTTTTTATAAAGATTATGCCTTGATTGACAACAATATAATTACAGGACAAAATCCATTTTCTGTGCGATCAGTTGCAAAACTACTTATTAGGGAACTAAATAATTCAAACAATCTTGGGAAGTAATGGACAAATTGGTCATGAATTGGCAAAGGAACTATATAACAACTATACAAAAGAAATTAGATTGGTAAGTAGAAAACCTGTCAAGATAAATGAAACAGAACAAATTATAGTAGCCGATTTGATGAATTACAATTCCACTCTTAATGCAATTGCAGGAAGCGAAATAGTTTATTTTACTGTTGGTTTACCAATGAATGCAAAGTTAATGGAAGAACAGTTTCCGGTTATTATACAAAATGTGCTTAAAGCTTGTACAGTAAATAATACAAAACTAGTATTTTTTGATAATACTTATATGTATCCCAAAACTACTAAAACACAGCTTGAGGACACACCGTTTGAGCCCAAAGGGAGAAAATCAATTTTGCGAACGCAATTAACTAATATGGTTTTAGCAGCGATGGATAAAAAAGAAATTGATATCGTTATATGTCGTGCCCCGGAATTTTATGGACCTGGACACACGCAGAGTATTACTAATTCTATGGTGTTTGAAAATATTAAACGCCATAAAAAAATTAAAATTCCAATAACGGTAAAAACGTTACGAATTTTAATTTGAGCGCCCGATGCAAGCAAAGCGATGGCTTTAATTGGTAATACAAAAGATGCATATAACCAAACTTGACATTTGCTCTGCGATCGAAGTTTAACATATAAACAAATTTTAGAAATTGCCAATGAAGTTACGAATAGAAAACTACATTATTCAATAATTAAGGAGTGGCAATTTAAATTTGTAAGTCACTTTAACAGCCAAGTTAAAGAACTTTTGGAAATGTTACCACGTTATAAAGTTGATAATTTATTTAACTCAGATAAATTCAAAACATGTTTTCCACAATTTAAAATTACCCCTTTTGAAGAAGGAATAAAAAATATTTTATTACCAATTACAAATTAAATTTTAAACCACAAAAAAGATTTTGTGGTTTTATTTTTTACTAAAATATTTTTCCATGATGCAAGAGGATATCTTTCATTTTAAAGTTAAAGAATTGTCTAAAATTGCGTTATATAAACTTGCATACAAAAATCTTATTTTAGAACAAAAGAATATAGTGAAATTGTCTTTCGTAATATGTTATCGATGCGAATGGTAAAGGTTAATTTGCATTTTTGCTGTTGCAGAATATAAATATTCATGGTTTAACTAGAATAACTTAAAAGACAAAGCCTTGTTAATGCTTTTATACCAAAAAGCATTAAATTTATGGCTCTTAAACAAACACTTACTTTATTTCAACTACTAAAATAAGCCTTTCCTTTTGACCTAGCATTTTGGCTAAAAATATGATAAAATAATAGATAAATAGTATTGTAAAGGGGAACGAAGATAATGAACAAAAACATTTTTTTAAAAAACGAGATTAAGTTACGTTATGACAATTTATGAAAAACAATTTTTATTTTTTCTTTACCAACTGTCCTTGTGATGGCAATGACAGCATTATATCCAATCCTTGATAAATTTATTGCCTTAACATTTGTTACATCAAATGTTTTTTATCATCAACCATATTTGGATTGAAATAAAGAACATATTTCAATTAATAATGGTGAATTAACATATGAATCAGCAAAAATTTTTGTTAATTTATCAACCCATTTTGCAATGCAAATTTATAACTTATTATTTGCTTTTGCAATTTTATTTGCGATTGGAACATCAATTACATTTGCCATTAAATCTGGGCAAAGTAATAAACAACAAACACAATCTTTAGCAGGAAATGCTTTAACAATTACCGTTTTATTTTCAATTGTTGCAGCTTTTTTTGTTTTTTGTTTAGTCTTTCCACAATGAGATAATATTATGATTTTAATTCAATTAAGTAAAAAAGGAACATGAATTGTACAAGATTTAACTTGGCATTATGTTTTTCCAATGTTACTTGCTAGTCCTTTAATGTTTGTTAGTTATTTATTATTAACATTATTACGAACAGATGGGAAAAGCCATGCTGCAATTTACATTACAATTGGAGCAATTGCAATTAATGTTTTATTTTCAATTATTTTTGTAAAATATGGTCGAATGTTATTAGAAGGAACAATGTTAGGAACAATTATTGCATGAATTTTTATTATTATTGTTTCATTATTTTGTATTTATTACAATAAGAATTCTTATTTACGATTTCATTGGCGTGATCTTTTTTATTTACATAAAACAACAATTAAAGAAATTTTTCGGTTAGGTTTTTCATCTTTTATTAATAATTTAGGTGCTGTTTTAGTTTCAATTTTATCATCAGCAATTATTTCATCGTTGCCAGGACAATTTGCTCAGCGGCAACAATATGGTTTAGCATCTTTCCAATTATTTAATAGTGCGGTAAGTCCCTGAATTGCCTTCTTTACCGCAATTGCGTTAGAAATTGCACAAGGGATGAAAACAATTATTGGTTATAACTATGGAGCAAAAAAATATTTACGAATGTATCAGACTTGTTGATATGGATTAGCAATTATTAGTGGTTGATTGTTTTTTACTCTATTATTATTTATTGCTCTTGGTCCACAATTGTTAATGGCTTTTGCTTTTCCTTCTGATTTAGTTGATGAATATTGATGAATAGCAGTTCTAATGTTAATGAGTTATCCTTGTGCTGCCATTTCATTTTTAGGTGTTTCGTTATTTCAAGGAATGAATAATGCACGGAAAGCAGCATTATGTTCTTCGTTTCGTGCCTTTATTGTGTTACCAATTTTAATGTTATGTGGATATTTCTTAGCACATGGATTATCGGATGGCACAGACCAGAGTAATATTTATTATTTTATATTATTAGGGTTAAATGATTTAATTTCAGCTATTGTTGTGGGCATTATTTTATATTTCTTTTGATATAAACATCGTCATCATATTTTTAATGAAGTTGATGAAAAAGATCAAGAATATTTACAAAGCAAAAAACAACAAACAAGCTATTAAAATTAAATAAAATGATAAATGATTATATAACTTTCCAATAATTATGACAATGGTTTCATTTAATTTTAGTTAAATATATGGTATAATTCATTTATAAGCAAAGTGGATAATAGGGCATATTGATATGGAGGGTATCGCATGAATAATAATGATCCAAAATTTAATGGAGGAAACGAAAATTATTTTAATTCGTTTGAAAATAATAATGGTTTTGGCAATGATAATTTATTAAACCAAAATTGGCCAGTAACACCATTAACAAAACCAATTAGAGTTTCTGATAATGCAAATGATTTTAAAACAAAAACTAATCCACCCTTTAATTCTTCTTATATTTCAAAATCTTTAGAAATTAATGGAACGGAAGTTAAACCGCAGCATAATAAACCAATTTATCAACCATTTGTTATGCCTATTATGGCTAACCCAATGAATGCGATGGGAATGGGAGTATATAATCCAATGATGATGGGTTATCCGCAAATGTTTCCTTACCCAATGATGCCACAATTTCCAATGATGATGGGTTATCCGCAAATGTCACAATATCCCGGAATGTTAACTTATCCTCCAATGGCAGAGCCAGAAGTAGAACAACAATTACAAGGAATACAACAACAATCTGCTAGTCAAGGTTCTAATTTTAATAAAAAACAGTATGTTCAAGATCTAGGCCGTCATTTTGTAATTATGAATCCAGATTTGATGAAACAACAACAACAAGGCATTAATAGCGATTTTGATGAGAGTTTTGATTATACATTTAATGAGGGGCCTCCTTTTGGGGCAAACCATGATTTTAATCAAACAAATGAATTTGGTGGTGGTAATTTTGCTGGTCAAAATGATTTTGGCCAAGGAAATACAAATTTTGGACCAACACCAGATTTTAATGCAGCACCAAGTTTTAGTTCATCACCTGATTTTGTTCCATCAGATGGTTTTAATAATAGCAATGTTTTTGGCAAAATTGATTCAACAAAAATGCTATTTCAATATGATGAAGAAACAACCAAGCGAAAATTACCAGTTTGAGCAATAGTTTTAATTGTTGTGTTAGTAGTTTTAGTTTTAGCAGTTATAACAATTGTAATGTTGTATTTTAATTTAGAAGCAGTTCATAATTTAATTAATGGTTGATTTGGGCTTGAAATACCATTTAGTCCATGGTTTTAAAATGTTATTAAATAACATTTTTTTATTTATGTTAATAAAATAAAAAAAATCTAGACAAGGGTTAAAATCTAGATTTTTAACTATTATTTAAAATTTGAAAGGTTTTTTATTTGAAAAAATTATTTTGTTATTTTTAGGTCGTTAATTTATTTTGCTTGTATTGTCCTATTAAAATCTTGTGGTGGTAATGTACTATTTTTGATTTTAAAAAACCAAACAACAAAACCCAAAATTACTAAAATATTATTTTTATTAGGTTTTTTTAAACGATTAATTTTTTTAATAATTTGTTTATCATATTGACAATTATTATCTTTTTCTTCTAATGTAATTTCAGTTTTATCAATAGCATTTTGTTGATGAATTGAATTGCTTAAAATATATGCATAATCAAATTCGGTTTCATTTTCATATTTACTACGTAGAGGATTAAATGTGCCAGGAATAAATAAACTTAATGAAAACTTAATTTTTTTAATTATTTTTTTTAAAAATTTATTCATTGCTGTTCACCTCTTGTAATTAGTAATATGATAACATAAAAAAATTATCTTGTTAAGATTTTTTTTATTTTTTCAGATGATTTTATTTTTAAATAAGGTAAGATTTAAGTATATGAGAATAGAAAATAAGGTGAAAATGATGGAACAATATCTCAAAATGGCTCGTTTTATTTTGGAACACGGGCAAGAAAAAGATGATCGAACAAATACCGGAACAATTTCTTATTTTGGTTATCAAATGCGTTTTAATTTAAGTGAAGGTTTTCCAATTTTAACAACAAAAAAAATTCATTTTAAATCAATAGTTTATGAATTATTATGATTTATTAAAGGCGATACTAATATTAAATATTTAGTGGATCATGATGTTCGAATTTGAAATGAATGACCATATAAGAACTATCAAGCATCATCAAAATATAATAATGAAACATTAGCTGAATTTGTTGAAAAAATTAAAACTGATGCAAATTTTGCTGCTGAATTTGGTGATTTAGGACCGGTATATGGGAAACAATGACGAAATTTTAATGGGGTGGATCAGTTAGCAAAATTATTAGAAAATTTAAAAAAGAATCCATATTCACGTCGTCATATTATTAGTGCTTGAAATCCAGCAGAAGTTGATGAGATGGCTTTGCCACCTTGTCATACTTTAATTCAGTTTTATGTTTCAAAAGATAATAAATTAAGTTGTCAATTATATCAACGTAGTGCGGATGTTTTTTTAGGAGTTCCTTTTAATATTGCAAGTTATGCTTTATTAACCCATTTAATTGCTCAGGTTGTTGGATTAGATGCTGGGGATTTTGTCCATACTTTAGGGGACTGTCATATTTATAAAAATCATCTTAGTCAAATTAAAGAACAATTAAGACGTTCTCTACGGAAATTACCAACCTTGAAGTTAAATCAAACCATTTCTTCGTTATTTGATTTTAAATTTGAGGATATTATGCTTGAAAATTATGATCCAGCCCCATTAATTAAGGGAACTGTCGCAGTATAATGATTAAGTTATTATGAGCAATGGATGAAAATAATTTAATTGGTCAAAATGACCAATTACCATGACATTTAAGAGAAGAATTACAGCATTTTAAAGAAACAACATTAGGGCAAACAATTTTATTTGGTCGGTTGACTTATGAAGGAATTGGACGACCATTACCAAAACGAAAAACATTAGTTTTAACAAGACAGCTTGATTATCAAATTAAGCATCCAGATGTGGAAGTAGTAACTGATTTAACAGCAATTATTAATTTTTATCATCAAAATCCAACCGAAGATATTTATATTTGTGGGGGAAAAAAAATTTATGAGGCAACATTACCATATGCTGATGAATTAATTATTAGTCTTATTAAAGGAAAATACCAAGGCGATACTTATTTTCCTTCGTTTGATTTAAACCAATTTACTTTAATTAAATTAAACGAATATCAACAATTTGTAATAAAATATTATAAGAGAAAGGAACAAAGTTAAAATGTTAAATATTTGAAAAATTATTCTGACATGACCACGATTTTTACAAACAATTACTAAAGCAAGAAGTATTAGCAAAAAAATTAAAAGAGATCCAAATATTGTTTCAGAAGAATATCGTTATCATTGATTGCAAAAACGAACACGTTATATGTTATGAGTACACGATGTTAAAATAATTGTTCATGATTGTGATAATTGAATTGATAAAGGTTGTTTAATGATTGCCAATCATCAATCGAATGTTGACCCGGCAATATTATTTGCTTTAAATGATTTTAATAAAACCGCACCTTGTGCATTTATTGCTAAAAAAGAATTGCAAAATAACCGAACATTTCGGAATTTTTTAACATTAATTGATGTTTTATTTTTAGATCGTGAAAACCCTCGTCAGGCATTAGAAGTTATTAAAGAGGCAAATGATTTAATCCGTGTACCGCGAACAATGGTTGTTTTTCCAGAAGGAACTCGGATTCGAAGCCAAGAAATGGGAGAATTTCATGCTGGAAGTTTTAAAATTGCCCAGAAAGCACATGTTTCAATTATTCCTGTTTCAATTGTTAACTCTTATCCAATTTTTAATAAAGAATTTAAAAAAAGAGGGAAAAAGTATGTTCATGTTGTGTTTCACAAGCCAATTAAGCCAGATACGTTTATGACCAAATCAACTGAGTTAATTGCAAATAATGTTAAACAAATTATTCAAAAAGGAATCGACCAATATCAAGATGTTGATCATAAAAAAGCTTATGAAGAATATAAAACTTCATTAAAGAAAAAAATAACTTAAAAAAAAGAAGGTATCGAATAGTGAATATTTTAGAATTAATTGATAAAAAGAAAAATGGACAAGAGTTATCACGAGAAGAAATTAACTTTATTGTTAAAGGATATACAACGGGGATTATTACGGATTATCAAATGTCAGCTTTTTTAATGGCAATTTATTTTCAATCAATGTCAGTTACAGAAATTTCGTTCTTAACTGAAGCAATGGTTAATTCAGGGGAAGTATATGATTTAACTGGGATTCCTGGTTTTAAAGTTGATAAGCATTCTTCTGGTGGAGTTGGTGATAAGGTTAGTTTAATTTATGCGCCTTTAGTTGCTGCCTTTGGTTTAAAAGTAGCAAAAATGTCAGGGCGGGGGTTAGGCCAAACAGGAGGAACAATTGATAAGTTGGAAAGTATTCCTGGTTTTAAAGTTGAACTTTCTTTTCATGAATTTAAAGATGTTATTAATAAAACAAATTTATCAATTATGGCTCAATCTGATAATCTTGTTCCAGCTGATAAAAAGATTTATGCTTTACGCGATGTGACAGCAACAGTTGATTCATTACCATTAGTGGCGGCAAGTATTATGTGTAAAAAAATTGCAACTGGTAGTGATGGAATTGTGTTGGATGTTAAATGTGGTAATGGTGCTTTTATGAAAACAATATCTGATGCGCGAAAATTAGCACAAATTATGGTTGAACTTGGGATTAAATTTAATAAAAAAATTGCTGCTGAAATTACTAATATGACGCAACCATTAGGTCGTACCATCGGCAATGCAATTGAAATTTATGAAGCATTACAAACATTGCAAGGAAAAGGACCTGATGATTTGACTTATATTGTATGTGAAGCGGCAGCCTTAAGTTTATGCCAAGCAGGGCTTTTTAACGATTTAGCAACAGCAGTTAAAACTTGTGAAGAAAAATTACAAACTGAAGAGCCATTAAATTACTTCCGTGCTTTTGTTAAAAAGCAAGGTGGAGATTTAAGTTTTATTGATAATAATTTAACTTTAAAAGAGGTATTAAAAGTAAAAAATGTAATTGAAATTAAAGCAAACGAAGCTGGTTTTATGGAAATTATTGATACTAATGAGTTGGGATTATTAGCTGTTCGTTTAGGAGCTGGACGTAATACAAAAAATGAAGCAATTGATTATCATGCTGGTATTTATTTAAATAAAAAAACTGGTGAAAAAGTTGCAAAAGATGATGTTGTGATGACTTTATATACTAGTCGCTATGTTACTGCTCCAGTCTATGATTGAGCACAACGAACTTTTCGAATTGTTTCAACAAAACCACCACAAGAAGAATTAGTTTATGAAATAATTCAATAAAAGTGATGCATTAAGTTAATCACTTTTTTTATTTTAATGTCTTTAATTTTTTTTAAAATAGCGGTATTATTAACTAAGAAAATAAACATGGGAGAGAAAGAATGTTACATTTACCACGCTATGAAGTAAAACTTGATAATTTTTCAGGACCATTAGATTTGTTATTGCATTTAATTAAAGAAAAGGAAATTAATCTTTTTGAAATTAAGTTAACAGAAATTACTGATCAATTTTTAGCGTATATTAGGGAAATTGAACAATTGAATATTGAAATTGCATCGGAATATTTAACAATGGCAAGTTATTTAGTTGAGACAAAAACAAAGTTAGTGTTGCCAAAAGAACAGGTTGAAATTGATGATAATTATGAAAAAGATGCTCGCGATGAACTAATTAATCGTTTGCTAGAATATAAAAAAATTAAAGAAGTTAGTCAATATTTTAAAGATCAACATCAAGAGGGAATTCGTTATTTATCAAAACCACGAACAATTATTAAAGGAAATTCAATTAAAGAAGAAGATTTACCATTATCACCAAAAATTAATATTGATAAATTAACGAATAGTTTTTTAAAAATGTTAGAACGAATTAATGCGGCAAAACCATTAGAATCAAATGTTGTTATTACTGAAGTTTCTCCAGAAGAAATGGCTGAACGAATCATGATGTTATTAGCACAAGATGATAAAGAATGAACATTAGAAGAATTACTAGGTAATTTTACTTTATCATTACAAGCTTTTGTTGCTTGTTTTATTGCTTTGTTAGATTTATCTTGACACCAAAAAATTGAAATTGAGCAATACCAGCATTTAGAAGCAATTTACATTAGACCATATTTACAGAAAGAGGGGAATTAAATTTGATGAATTTAAATGAAAAAATGGCTGTTTTAGAAGGACTATTATTTATTAGTGGCGATGAAGGAATTAATTTAAAAGAAATTGCTCATATTCTTGAAATTTCTGTTCCTGAGTGTGAAGAGGTTTTAACAAAATTAAAATCAGAATATCAAACTAGTAATAATCGTGGATTAACAATAACATCTTTTGCTGATAAATATCGTTTATCAACAAAGCAAGAATATTATCAATTTTATTTAAAATTAGCTAATAATAAAATAGAAGCACGGTTATCACAAGCAGCATTAGAAACATTAGCAATTATTGCATACCGTGGACCAATTAGTAAGCCAGAAATTGAAGAGTTACGAGGAGTTAATTCTGACAGTGTTATTAACAAATTACGAGCACGTGATTTGATTGATGAAGCAGGTAAAAGTGACTTGCCAGGAAAGCCAATGACATATCATATTACTGAGGAATTTTTAAAAGTTTTTAATTTAACTTCATTAGCAGATTTACCACAAATTAAAGAAACTGTTGTAGAAAAAGAGCAGGATTTATTTAAGTAATGAAACGCTTACAAAAAGTTATTGCAGCAAAAGGTTATTGCTCACGACGAAAAGCAGAAGAACTAATTATTCAAGGACGAGTTAAAGTTAATAATGTTGTGGTAACAACATTGGGTACTAAAGTTGGCAAAAATGATCAAATAAATAATCAAATTCTTATGAATGAAAATTCAAATAAAATTTATTTAATGCTGAACAAACCACGGAATTGTGTTTCAACGATGTATGATCCGCAACATCGCAAAACAGTTTTAACTTATGTTAAAGGTATTTCAGAACGAATTTATCCGGTAGGTCGCTTAGACTATGATACTAGTGGTCTTTTACTATTGACTAATGATGGAGAATTTACTAATATTATTACACATCCAAGTCATATTATTAATAAGACATATCATGTTTTAGTTTCTGGTTATCTTTCAAAACAACAATTACAAGAATTAGCAACAGGAATTGAAATTGAGCCAGGAATTATAACAAGCCAAGCACAAGCAAAATTAGTAAAATATGACGAAGCAAAAAATGTTTCAATTCTTTTATTAACTATTCATGAAGGCAGAAAACATCAAGTTAAAAAAATGATACAAGCATTAGGGCATGAAGTTATTAAATTAAAACGAATTGCAATTGGTTTTTTACAATTAGATGAAACATTAAAGTCTGGTGAATGACGTTATTTAAAGCCCAAAGAAATTAAACGTTTTTTTGGAATAGCATCACACTTAAAAACAAAATAAAGGAGAGAAAAAACAATGCGGATTACATTAGCAGGAGTTGTTGGAGTTGGAAAATCAACTGTTAGTAAGATATTGGGAAAAAAGCATCATTATATGGTAATGGATGAGCCAGTTGAGGAGAATCCATATTTAGATCAGTATTATGCTGATCCAAAAGATATGGCTTTTAAAATGCAAGTATATATGGTAATGGCGCGTAGTAAACAATTAAAACAAGCAAAAATAACATCTAATATTATTTTTGACCGTAGTATTTTAGAAGACCCAATTTTTGTTGATGTTTTATATGAGTTAGGATATATGAATACAACAGATTATAAAGTTTATAAAGAATTTTATGATGTTGTTGTTTTACAAAGTTTATATTTAGATGAAAACATTAAACCAGAATTAGTTGTTTATTTACGAGTTGATCCAGAGATAGCAATGGAACGAATTACCAAAAGAGGCCGCGCTAGTGAACAAAATATTGGCAGCGCTTATTGAACATTATTAAACCGAAAATATGAGGAATGATATGAACGCTCAAAAGATAAGTTTAATTTTTTAGTTATTGATGCCAATCATAAAACACCAGAAGAAATTGTTGCCATAATTTCAGAAAAATTAATTGAAAAGAAATAATATAAAAAAACTAGTGTTAATGAACATCTAAAATAAAATTGACAGAAAAAAGAGACAAACATTTTCTATTATATAATTTTATTGAAAGGATGTTCTTTTCTTATGGAAAAACAATGAAACAAAAATGAAAAACTAGAAATTTTAACATTTGCTGAGTTAAATGGCATTAAACTAACAGTTCAAAAATATAACATAGCCAAATCTACTATCCATAGATGACGTGTAGACGCACAAAACAATTTTGATAACCTAGAATGAGGTCGTGGATTTCAAAGTAAACAAAAGACAAAAAGAAAAATTAGTATTTCAACAATTGACTTAAATGATGTCAAAAAAATGTCACGTTCTGAATTAGAAGAGATTGCTAAATTACATTTTACATTAAAAAAGTATGAGGCGAAGACTATTAAAGAAAAGTTCTTCGCCGTAAATAAATTATCAACAGATTATTCTGTTGATTTTTTATGTAGAAAATTAGGTATTACTAGACAAGGTTATTACTTATGGATTAAACAAGGAAAACCTATGTATAAAAACTATAATTTTGTTTTAGCAGAAATAATACTTGAAATATTTAATAAATTTAAAGGTATTTATGGGTACCCAATGATTACGATTTTGTTAGAAAAATATAAAAATATCAAAGTTAATAAATGAGTAGTCTATCGCTATATGAAAATATTAAAAATTAAGTCTATTCGGAAGAAAATAAAACCGAATTATTTTAAATCAGGTCCTCTAAGATTCCCAAATATCTTAAAACGATATTTTGTTACATCTGAACCAAACAAAAAATGAGTGACAGATATTACATATTTACCTATTAAGAATGGAATGGTATATTTATCAATTGTCCGTGACTTATTCAATGGTGAAATAATAGATTGAAAATTATCAAATCATGCTGATGCTAATTTGAGTTTTAAGAATTTAGTATCAGCTTGAAATTATGCAGGACGTCCCAAAAAATTAATTATTCATTCAGATCAAGGCTATGCATATACATCCCCGCAATGAAAAGAATTGTGTGAAAAAATGGGAATTATTATTTCGATGTCTCGTTGTGGTAATTCACCAGATAATGGTGCTTGTGAAACTTGATTCAGTTTATTTAAAAATGAATGTTTTTTCTTATATAAACGAAACAGTCTTAATTTTAGTAATATTATGAACATTGTTTCAAATTATGTTGATTTCTATAATTTTGTCAGACCTAGAGTTAAACAAAGAAAAACTCCATTCGAAGAACGAATGGAGTTTCAAAATAAAAATGTCTCTTTTTTCTGTCAATTTTAATTGACATTGTCATTAACACTAGTTTTTTTATATGTTTAAATTTGTCCTAATCCTTTTTCTTTTCAAATTTTCATCACAGCATCTTTTCCTTTTGTTTCTAAAATATCTTTGTATTCTAAATAACGTTCTTGGCATTCTTTAATTTCTTTTAAAGCTTGGTCTAATCCACTTCAACCATTAATTTTAACTTCTTTTTTTTGTAATGTTTTATATTGTAAAAAGAAAGTTTCAATTTCATTTCGTATTGCTAATGGAACATCTTCTAAAGTTTGAATATGATTAAAACGAGGATCATCCGCCATAACAGCCATTAATTTTGTGTCAATTTCACCGTTATCAATCATATTAATTGTTCCTAAAATACGAACATTAATTTGACAGCCAGGAATTGTTGGATAAGTGCTTAATGAGATTACATCAAGGGGGTCGCCATCTCAATCTAATGTATTTTCAATAAAACCATATTCTCCTGGATAAAAATTAGCACCATATAAAACACGATCTAAAACGATTCGCCCTGTTTTAAGATCGTATTCATATTTATGACCAGACCCCTTAGGGATTTCAACGATAATTGGTAAAACATTATTTTTACTCATTATTTTTCTTCCTTTCATTAATTTCCTAATTATTAATATAGCATAGAAAGGCAAATAATGTTATGCCTTTTTAATCCTTTTTATTTTTTTGTAGTAATATTAAACAGAATTATTGTGTTATATTCAAAAAAATAAAAGATAATTAATATCAACAATAAAAGAAAGTTTAAAAATAATTGAGTTATTCTATAATTTTTTTAATAGAATAAAAAACGATTTTATTAAATCAATTATTATGTTTGAAATACCCTTATCCGACGGAAAAGTGTGTGGCACTCCCGATTTAATTTATTATGAAAATAACAAAGCTATTGTTGTTGATTTTAAAACTTGAAAATACTTTAATGCTGAAAAAATTAATAAAGCAAAAATACAAATTACAGCATATAATTATTTACTTGAAAAAAATAATATTTTTACTAGTAATATTGGTGAAATTTGAATAATTAACGAAAATGGYGTTAATATAAATCGTTTCAATATTACCAATCAATTAAAGTTAGAATGACAAGAAATAATGCATACATTTTTAAAAAATAATTCTAATAAGGARAAAAGAAACTATGAAAATTAAAAAATATTGTCCCAAATTAAAATATTGAGGTTATTGCTTTAAATGCAACAAAGAAAATAAAAAACCAAAATACTAGAAAGGAATATTAGTATGAATCAATTTATTGCCATTGGTAGAACAACAAAAGATATTGAAATTAAAAGAACACAAAGTGGTAAAGAATATGCCATGTTTCAATTAGCAGTAACAAGACCACATTCAACCCAAAAAGAAACTGATTTTATTCCTTGTCAAGTTTGAAATAAACAAGCAAGTGTATTACAACAATATTGTCAAAAAGGTAGTCAAATTGCAATTACAGGTATTTTACAGTCTTTTAAAGACAAAGAAAATAAAATACAGTGAACAGTAAGAGTTTATAGTTGTCAATTTTTACAAACTAATAATAATTTAAAAAATAGTACACCTCCCATAACACCAACCAAAATAAATCAGACCCAATCAGCAACAAGAAATATTCGTTTAGAAGAAATAGAATCAAATAAATCATTTGAAAATAATGATGATGCGATTTTATGAGATTAAATATGAAAACTAATAAATATATTTTATGTTATCGTTCTGAAAAAGGTAAACGACCATGTAAAACTTATTTTGGTGAATATATAACTGGTATTGATGTTGAAGATGTCAATATTAATTCAACTTGGGAATGAGAATATTTTAAAAAAAATTATGGTGAAAATAATTTAGTTATTTATAAAGATGATAAGTTAGATCTAATTTTAGAAAGAAAAAAATATAATGAAAAAATGTAATAAATATCGTAATCATT